>CAYQEW010000029.1:1920-14731 GCA_964416605.1 uncultured Bacteriovoracaceae bacterium
GAAACTTGCTAAGCAAATGGGATTTAGCAATATTTTTTGTGTCCCTTCTCAAGAAAAACCTGATGGGCATTTTCCAACGACGAATAGCCCTAACCCTGAAGATCCCAAAGCTCTCACTCTCGCCGTTGAGTTGATGCAAGAAATAAAAGCCGATATTGCTCTTGCCAGCGACCCTGACACCGATCGTCTAGGTGTGGCTTTTAAAAATAAATTGGGTGAAATCAATTTCTTGTCGGGAAATGAAATTGGCATTTTACTTCTTGAGTATTTGCTTTCTCACCTCCAAAATGTATCGCATCCCCTGGTTCTTAAAACCATTGTGACCTCAGATTTACAAAGTAAAATCTGTGCTCATTACAAGACAACTATTCAAGAAACGCTCACTGGATTTAAATGGATGGGAAAATTTATGGCGGATCTTGAAGCCCAGCAAATCCCCTTTACCTATGTTTTTGGAAGTGAAGAGAGTTATGGGTATTTGCCACACTCTTTTTCAAGAGATAAAGACGGCGTCAGTGCCGCTCTTCTTATGATGGAGTGCGCCCTTGATCTTAAGCTGCAAAATAAAACTCTCGATATCAAACTCGATGAAATTTATGAACAATATGGATATTTTGCCGAAGAACAACTTAATTTTTATTTTAAGGGTCTTGATGGCAACCTCTTTATTGAAAAAATTATGAACCATCTGCGCACACTCTCTCGTTCTTGGCGCGAGTATAAAATTATCAAAAAAGAAGATTACTTACTCTCAACTATTCAGGCTCATATCCCTCGCAATAATGTTCTGTGCTTTGAATTAGAAAGTGGTGAAAAGTTTTTTGCTCGCCCCAGCGGAACCGAACCTAAAATAAAATTTTATCTTCATCACTATAATGGAAATAAAAATCTTGATGAACAAAAAAAAGAATCAAAAGAAAAATTGGCAAAATTAAGAATCAATATTGAACAAGAAATAGAGGAATTAAAAAATGAGTAACAACGCGATTGTTCTTCTCAGTGGAGGGATGGATTCTTTAGTCTCTCTTGCCATTGCCCAAAAAGAACATCCCCAAACCTTTGTTCTTTTTGCTGACTACGGCCAAAAAACACTTCTCAAAGAAAAAGAATGTTTTCATAAAATTGCCGATCATTATCAAATCCCCAAGGAAAATCGCAAAGTTTTTTCCTTTGATTTTTTAAAATCACTGGGTAAAAGTTCGCTCACGGATAGCACAATTCCAGTAAGTCACTTTAATGAAAATAGCCCCAATATGCCCTCAAGCTACGTGCCCTTTCGCAATACCATGATGATTGCTGCCGCTGTCGCTTGGGCAGAAGTCAGTGAAACCGAATCTATCTTTATTGGAGCCAATGAACTGGATGCAACAGGGTATCCCGATTGCCGCAGTGATTATTTTAATGCCTACCAAAAACTCATTAGCATCGGTGCGAACAATAAAAAAATTATGCTCAAAACGCCTATTATCAAAATGACCAAAGCGGAAATTATAAAAGTGGGAATGTCTTATAAAGCACCTTTTGAGCTCTCTTGGTCTTGTTACCAAAATCTCGACGTTCCTTGTGGTGAGTGCGATTCCTGCCATTTGCGTTTAGATGGTTTTAAAGAATTAGGGCTAATTGATCCATTGATGATGTAAAAAAAATTATTTAATTTTTTTCTAAGCAGTATTTTTCCTTTATCCTTAGCTCCTTTTTGCGATGTAGCAAAGTGGCAACTAAAATTCTCCCATAGTACGTGGTGAAAAAAGATACTTATCAACAATAAAAAACATCTTTCCTAATATAGTCTCTTTTTCTTCCAATTTTTTGCCTGTTGGTAAAATTATTTTTTCCACTTCTTCTGGCTTCATAGCAAAAACAAATCCTATGTTTTTCGAATAGAACCCAGATAAATTAAAATCTTCTCCAGACTCTAAGCCAGAGAGAGTTAATGATTTGCCAATAAAAGTACTCGAAAGATCTAATCCTTGTGCAGAAGTCAATCCATTCAAAAAAATGTTCCAACCAATAAATGTATTAGTAAGATTCAAACCTTCTGCTGATATTAAGCTATTCAAATGAACATTCTTTTTAATAAATTTAGGATAGACTGCATTTTTTGCAAAGGTTAAGCTCAAAAGATCAAGTTCTGTTAGTTCTTTAGGAAATTTAATAAACTCATTCACCTTAATAAGACTGAGCATCTTTAATGAGCCTTTTATTTTAACATTTGATAAATCTAATTTTTGAACAACTTCCAAATGGCTAAAAGACACACTTCCATTAACTGTGAGTTTTTTAAAATAGCGATGTATCTCATCTTCCGATGTCATTTTTAAAGATAAATCTCCTTGGTGATAAACAATGTGACCCTCTCCTGCTAAAAACTCACCAACATTGGTACTTACCAGTTCTTCTCTTAAGCCAAGCACGTAAGCAATATCTGAACGACGATTGCTGCGAGATTCTAAAATTAATTTCAAGCGTTCAAGATATCTTAACGTATTTTCATCATGAGAATTTCGGATGATGTTTGATTGCTTGAACTCAATTTCATAAATAAAACGTAAATCATCTTTAGAAAGAGATTTTTGGCTTTGAACTTTTCTCTCAATTTGATTAATTCTATTTGCTTGAAATGGAGTAAAAGAATCTTCTGGATCAAAGTTAAAAAAATCATTGCAATTAGCGTTAGCCGAAAACCACGCAATAAAACACACAAATACAATTAATAGATTTATACTTCTCATAATTTTCCTCTAACCAGATTTCTCATTAAAACATATTAAAAAAAAATAAAAATCAATTTAATCTGACTATGTAAATGATTCAAAAAAATGTATATTTTTTAAACAGCGGAGTATATCTCTAGCAAAAAAGTGTAACTCTTTAAGCATTCGGTCAAATGGCAATCTGGCCGAAGTAAGAAGGACTCCTTATTTTTCAGAGTCCTGTTTCCATTTTACTTTTGTCTGTGTTGAACGTTTGTGTTTGGTGTTTATTGTTTGTGAGAAATTCTATTATTAATTCGTCATAATATATTGAACCGCATTCGTTCCAATCAATTCATTTACTTTCGCAGAAAACTGCGCGGTTGGGTTCACTAAATATTCTTCCCCTAAATCAAAATCAACTTTACCTAAAGCATTCTCTATCGTGATGATCACTGGAACAGTTCCGCGATAATCTAGCGTTAAGCGTTTGAGATTTTGAAAAGTATAAGGATTTAAATTTTCTTCCTTCATTTCAATCATTATATTTTTAATCGAAGAATCTGCTTGCGATTCGAGTTTTGTTATTTTGGTCGGAAAAAATTTGCGAGGATTTTCGGCTAAATTCACCGCACCACTGATTAATAAAGGCTCATCAGTTCCTAGCAATGGCTCAAATTCGCTGTAGGTTCTAGGGAAAATAACACACTCAATTTTGCCATCAAGTCCTTCCAGCATGGCAAAAGCCATTTTATCGCCCTTTTTGGTCATCAGAACTTTAAGCTCTGAAATCATTCCCACTAAAACCATTTCTCGCTTAGAATCTCCCTTTATTTCATGAACATCATTAATCCCCATAGACGCAAGCTGTTCAATTACTCCTCTATATTTATGAAGAGGGTGCCCTGAAATATAAATCCCCATTAAATTTTTTTCGATCGCGAGTTTTTCTTTCATATCAAAATCTGGGACTTCATCAATTTGCACGGTTTCTTCTTCAATCAAAGAGTCTGCCAGATCAAAAAAGCTGGCTTGCGACGAATTTTTATCTTCTTGACGTTTTTGGGCATAAGCCACAATTTTTTCTAAATTATGCAGAAGCGTTTTTCGATTATTTTTATCACAATTATCAAAAGCGCCCACTTGAATCAATGACTCGAGCACACGCTTATTGCAAAGGCGAAGATCAACTCGCTCACAAAAATCAAGAAAGCTTTTAAAATCACCGTTTTTAACTCTCTCCGCTATAAGCAGTCCTACCGCATTTTCGCCAACATTTTTTATGGCTCCCATTCCAAAACGAATATTATCTCCCACCACGTTAAATAACCAAAGTGATTCATTAATGTCTGGAGGAAGCACTTTAATTTGATGCTCATTCACATCTTGAATAATTTTGGTAATTTTATCGGCATTACCCATCTCACTTCCCAGTAGGGCAGCAAAAAAAGCACTCGGATAATATTTTTTCAAATAAGCCGTATGATAGGCAATATAGGCATAGGCAACGGCGTGAGATTTATTAAATCCATATTCCGCAAAGTTGGCCATAAGATTAAAAAGCTCTTCCGCTTTTTTTTCATCATAACCATTCTTCTTCGCTCCCTCGCAAAAGATCGCTTGATGTTTTTCCATTTCATCGGCTTTCTTTTTCCCCATGGCACGTCTGAGCATATCCGCTTGCCCCAAGGAATAGCCTGCCACGATTCGAGAAATATTCATGACCTGTTCTTGATAAATAATAATTCCCAAAGTGTCTTTTAAAACAGGTTCCAGTTCTGGGAAAAGATACTGTGCTTTATTCGTTCCATGTTTTCGCAAAATAAATTCTTCATGCATTCCAGACTTCATCGGACCTGGACGATAGAGTGCATTGATCGCCGTTATATCATCCATACAGTCCGGAATAATACGCTTACAAAGCTCCTTCATGCCCGCCGACTCGAGTTGAAAGACTCCGGTATTGTCACCCTTGGCAATCAACTGATACACACTGGGATCTTCTAAATCAACATCCTCAATATCAAATTTTTCATCCACATCTCTGCGAATAAATTGAGAGGCGTGCTCTATCACCGTAAGAGTTTTTAATCCCAAGAAATCAAATTTAACAAGTCCAATTTTTTCCGCAAAATCTTTATCAAATTGAACGACTTGTTCCCCTTCTCGTCCTTTAAAAAGTGGGCAATACTCAACCAAAGGCTCACTGGTAATAATAACTCCTGCCGCATGAATCGAAGCATGGCGCATCAGCCCTTCGAGACGTTTGGAAATACCTAAAATTTGTTTTATTTTGGGATCTGTATTTTCCAGCTCTGCCAGTTTTGGTTCTTTATCTATTGCCTCTTGAAGCTTAATTCCCAGTTCATCGGGAATAAGCTTTGCGAGAAAATCTGCTTCCGAATAAGGAAGTCCAAAAACTCTAGAAACATCGCGCACCACGGCTTTTGCCTGTAGCTTTCCAAACGTTATGATCTGCCCCACATTTTCCGCACCGTATTTATGAGTGACGTAATTAATAACCTCTTGTCTTCGATCCTGACAAAAATCTACATCAAAATCTGGCATCGAAACACGCTCAGGATTAATAAAACGCTCAAAGAGTAAATTAAAAGGAATGGGATCAATATTGGTAATATCGAGAGAATAAGCAACCAATGATCCGGCACCTGATCCTCTACCAGGCCCCACCGGAATACCATTTTTTTTCGCCCAACGAATAAAGTCCGAAACGATAAGAAAGTATCCCGCAAAGCCTGTCTGAATGATCATTTTCACTTCATCGTGCAAACGATCAATATACATTTTTTGGATTTCAGTTTCCCAATTTTGTTCTGTCACTAATTTTCTAAAATGAGGCCCCTTAAAACGATGATAAAGCCCTTCTAAAGACAACCTCGAAAAATAATCTTCAACGGATTCATCGGTGCCTGTTTTAAAGTCAGGCAAATGATAAATTTGATTTCCTTTTTCGTCATGCCATGTGAATTCCAAATTACATTTATCGGCAATCACTAAAGTATTATCACAGGCTTCTTTCATATAAGAAAAAGCATGGCGCATTTCTTCTGGAGATTTTACATAAAACTCATTACTGGTGAGCTTCATACGCTTTTCATCATTGAACGTTTTACCCGTTTGGATACAAAGCAAAACTTCCTGCGCCCTAGCATCTTCGCGTGTCAGATAATGGGCATCATTGGTTGCGACGAGAGGAATGTTTTTACTCGCAGCTATTTCCAGAAGCTTTTTATTCGCAAGCGCCTGCTCTGGAAGAGTATTTTCTTGAATCTCTAAATAAAAATCATCTTTAAAAATGGCGTGAAGTTTATCAACAGCACTGACTGCTTTTTCAAACTGATCAGTAAAAAGATTATAGGCGACTTCCCCTTTCAAACAAGCGGTGGTTGCGACAAGTCCTTCTGAGTATTCTTTGAGAATCTCAATATCCACTCGCGGTTTATAATAAAAACCTTCGAGATAAGCTTTGGATAAAAGCTTGCAAAGATTTTTATAACCAGTCATATTTTTACAAAGGAGGACAAGATGATGAATTTGGTGTTTTGATTCCATTTCATCTTGAGAATCCAATGTCGCAGAATTTTTAGGTTCTCTGCGATCAAACCTCGAGCCTGGAGTAAAATAAATTTCAGAACCGATAATCGGTTTAATGCCTGCCTTGAGCGCCTTGGTATAAAAATCAATAGCGCCAAACATATTGCCATGATCCGTACTCGCCACGGCTGGCATTCCCAGTTCCTTACACTTATTAAAAAGATCATCTAATCTGATCGCGCCATCTAAAAGAGAGTATTGAGTATGAAGGTGCAAATGAACAAAACTATCTGGATGCGACTCTTTGAGGGAGGTATGAATAAAAGGATTTTTCATGGTCTAGTTTTAGCGTTTTTCGAGGAAAATTTCTAGTTTTATATGCCAAAATACCTATTGGCACGCAGGATATTGTGCATATCATTGAATCGAACCCCTTGTTTTCTCATAATCTCATGAGCCTTGGCGGCTGAGAGCTGCCTTATATAGAACGTTTCATTGACCCAAAAGTGATGAATGGCATGAGTACTGCCAAAGTTAAAACAAAAAAATTGTAAGGGAGCAAGATACCATTTATTAAGCACCTGCGTTTGCTGCATGATATTTCCCAACTCGACATCTCCATAATAATGCATATTAGAAGTAATAAAGTGCAGACAAAACATTCTTAAAACATTTGGAAGCAAAAAAATAACAACAAAATGATTGAGCCAAAGAGGATGATGAAAAGGTAGAAGATAAGAATATAAAATCAAATAGCAAACAAAAGTAAAAGGAAGCATACCAAAATATTTTACTTTCAAAAAAAGTTTTTTTAATTCTAGAGTATTCATATCTTTTTTTATTCGATAAGAGCGCCAAGCTCCTGCAAGAAAAATATCCGCCATAGTGACAAGTCTTATCAGTCCCCACTTCTCTCCATTGCTGACACCTCTTTCTTCAATGTCTGTGGGAGTTCCTGAAACTTTATGATGATGAATATGAATTTCTCTTCTTATCCAAGGATTAATTGTCAGTGGTCTAAAAATCCAAACACCTAACATCATTATATTTTGCATGAATTTATTTTTTTTAAAATACATGAAATGAATAAGATCGTGCTCTAGTTCATGAAGAATTGAGGCCCAAAAAGCATTCCAGACAATAATTGCCCAGATTGGTGCCCAGCCTTTTAAATAGCTCAAACCGCCGAGCAGGAACATCAAACAACTCAAAATAAAAATAGAAAAGCCCAAGATATTTTGATGTTTTAAAAAAACATATTTCGTTCTAAGTTGTGTACTTATTTCTTGCAACTCACTGCGAATAATTTGGGTCTTTGCAAAATCGCTTATTCCCATTCGATGGTAGCAGGTGGCTTAGATGTTATGTCATAAACCGTGCGAGTCACCCCTTTTACTTCATTGCAAATACGAGAGGAAACCTTATCTAAAAACTCAAAAGGCATGCGCGACCATGTGGCAGTCATACCGTCGGTGCTGTTGACCATTCGCAAGCAAATGACATTTTCATACACTCGTCCATCTCCCTTTACGCCAACCGTTTGAATCGGAAGAAGAACGGTGAAGGCTTGCCATGTATGAGAGTAAAGATCATGAGCCTGTAATTCCTCAAAAAGGATTTGATCCGACTCTTGAACTTTGCGAATAGATTCTTCATTTATTTCACCCAGTATACGCACTCCTAATCCAGGCCCGGGAAAAGGGTGTCTAAAAAGCCAGTTGGCTTTTAAATCAAGAAGTTTTCCTAAGGCTCGCACTTCATCCTTAAATAAATAACGTAAAGGCTCTAAGAGCTTTAAATTCATTCGTTCTGGAAGACCTCCCACATTGTGATGTGATTTAATCGTCGTCGATTTGCCATCTTTACCAAGAGGACTCAAAGACTCAATAACATCGGGATAAAGAGTTCCTTGTAAAAGATAAGAAAACTTGATTCCTTTTTCTTGCTCAATTTTTTGAATATGTTTTTCAAAGCAAGTAATAAACTCACTTCCGATTATTTTTCTTTTGGCTTCAGGCTCACTGACATTTTGCAGAGCAAGCATAAATTCTTTTTTGGCATCAAGAGTAATAATCTGAAGATCAGTTTCTTCTTTGAGAACTTTCATATGCTCTGTGTCTTGAGGGCGCAAAAGTCCGTGGTCCACAAAAACGCAAAATAATTTTCTACCTAAAATCTTCGATGTAATACTCGCCGCAACCAAAGAATCAACGCCCCCAGAAAAAGCACACAGGACATACTCATTTTCTTTTAAATGCTGAGTGGTCTCTAGGATTTCTTTTTCGCAACTGAGAAGTAAATCTTTTTCTGACCAATTAGAATCAAGCTTTGCCACTTTCTTTAAAAATATTTCTAAGATGATTTCTCCATTTTGAGAATGCGCAACCTCTGGATGAAATTGTAATCCCATATAAGGCTTCTTTTGATGGGCAATTCCAGCGATAAGATTATTGTGAGATTGAAAGGTCACTTCAAAATGATCTGGCACAACAGTGACATGATCTGAATGACTCATCCAAACTTCAAACTCTCCTTGGAGAGACTCAAAAAGATGGGAGCTGTGTTTTATTTTGGTTTTTCCATACTCTCCCAAAATACCTTTTTCCACAGTCCCGCCAAAATACTGCGCCATGAGCTGCATCCCATAACAAATACCAAGTATCGGAATCTCTAAATGAAAAATAGGAGAATAGTTAGTCTTGTCTTCAAAAACTGATTGTGGACCACCCGATAAAATAATGGCTCGAGGACAATTCTTTTTTGTTATTTGCTCTAAGCATCCAGAAACTGATTGTAAAACACATTTATAACCAATTTCGCGGCATCTGCGAATAATGAGTTGAGTGTATTGGGAGCCGAAATCGACTACCCAAATTTCATCTATCTTTTGCATAGAGGTCCTTAAGATTTATAGTTTGGAGCTTCTTTTGTGATCGTAATACCATGGGGATGGCTTTCTTTCAATGCTGAGCTCGTGATACGTCGAAACACTGCTTTAGCAAAAAGCTCTGCTAAATTTTTGGCGCCAACATACCCCATCCCCGAACGAAGACCACCAATTAATTGAAAAATATTATCGGCAAGTTTTCCTCGGTAAGCGATTTGTCCTTCAATCCCTTCTGGTACTAATTTAGTCGCCTCACTCACTTCACCTTGTGCGTAACGATCTTTTGACCCTAACTTCATGGCATCAAGAGATCCCATACCACGATAAACCTTGTAGGCCCTTCCTTGAAATAAAATCATTTCTCCTGGGGACTCATCTGTACCAGCAAGAAGAGAGCCAAGCATCACCGTGCTTGCGCCCGCTGCCAGAGCTTTAACGATATCTCCGGAATATTTAATACCGCCATCGGCAATCAAAGGAGTTTGAGATTCTTGACAAAAAGGAGCGCAATCCATAACCGCTTGCAGTTGTGGCACTCCAACACCCGCCACAATACGAGTCGTGCAAATAGAGCCGGGGCCCACTCCAATTTTAATAGCATCAACTTTTACACTCACCAGTTTCTGACAAGCCTCAAGAGTGGAGACATTTCCGGCGACAATATCAACACTATTATATTTTTTTTTTCAAATATTTAATCATCTCAATAACCGCTTTGCTATGGCCGTGAGCGGTATCCACCACCAAGGCATCGACACCTGAAGCAAATAAGGCTTCCGCCCTTTCTTTATCTACTTCGGAAACACCGATTGCCGCAGCTACACGAAGCCTTCCGGCACTATCGCGTGTGGCATGAGGGTACTCTATGGATTTTTCAATATCTTTAATCGTGATAAGCCCCTTCAAAAAATTATCACTATCTATGACTGGCAATTTTTCAATGCGATGTTTTTGTAAAATATTTTTAGCTTCTTCTAAACTCGTTCCCACCTGTGCGGTTACAAGATTTTGAGAGGTCATCACATCTTTTACTTTCACTTTAAAATTTTTTTGAAAACGAATATCCCGATTGGTCAGAATCCCTATTAATTTGCCCTGTTCATCGACAACAGGAAAGCCTGATATTTTATATTTTCCCATCAGCTCATTGGCAAAAAAAAGATCTTTATCTTCCGTGAGAGTAACGGGTTTAAAAATCATTCCCGATTCATATTTCTTCACAAGATTAATTTCTTCCGCTTGTTTTTCAATGGACATATTTTTATGAATAACACCAATGCCACCCAGTTGGGCCATGACAATTGCCGTCTTAGACTCAGTCACAGTATCCATGGCAGCGGAGATAAGGGGAATTTTCAAAGTAATATTTTTAGAAAAAAGACACTGCGTATTCACCGAACTTGGAAGTATTTCAGAATAATTGGGTTCAATGAGAACATCGTCATATGCGAGGGATTCACCTTCTTTTATCTTCATCATGAACTACTTATTTTGCGATGCCGGAATAAAATATATCTGAGGTTCAGTCTCTTCACTGATCGATGCAATACCTCGTGTGGTGACCACGGTGCGCTGAACTTGCTTATAATTACCTGAAACAAGTGACTGGTTACTTTTTTCAAGTTGTATTGTTTCTGAAACAACAACCATAATCATTAACAATAAAAGACTGGATAACATAAATGTTTTCATAAACACTCCCTTTCGCTAAAAACTGTTTCGGAACGTTGAGCCAAAAAGATAAATTAAATTTTCGTCTTCATCATTCCGATAAGTAATTGACAGGAGTTCTATGAGAGTTCTATTTTTTTTCCTATTATTTATCAGTTCTCTCTATGGAAATGCTCAAGGGTATCGTCGCCCCGCGGTGCTTGATGAATTTACTCCCGTTGTCGATTCTTATACGACCCATGAAACAAATTCCTCTTTTCTATTTGATGAAAAAAATATCACACATCCTTTTCTTGTCCCATTTTCAATAATGGGAATCATTGGACTAGTATCACTGGCAGGATTTTTTTACTGGCGATCTCAAAAGAAAAAAACGCATATTGCTCCGGTCGAATCATTAGATAAGTATCGCGCCTTGAAGAAACGAGATGATTCTGAAATCAAAAAAGTAGCTTAATTTTCAATCCAACTATTTTCTTGCAGAATATAATTTCGCTTTATTTTTCCTCGCTCAATGGTCAACCTATTGTCAGCAGTTAAATGTACCGTATAAACAGCTTTCTCAAAAGGTTGGCTCGGTAGTTTTTGCTGATAACTCTGCATAGATATTTTTTGCAAATTAAAATGGGTTAATTTTTTGGCATCATAAGTAAGAAGATACACATGATGAATATCTTCAAAATAACGCCAATTATTATAGCCTTCGTCGTAATAAAAAAGTAACAGATTTTTTTCTTGGTTTAAATGATAGTGCTTGAGATGGGTCACTTGACTATCTAGGCCATTCGTTTGAAATTTATTTTCATAAATTTTTTTATTATTTTTTTTTATTTCAATGAAATCTAATCCATTTACTTTCTTTATTTCTAAAATCTCTAGATCTTTATCACTATCTAAGTTGAGTGAAACACTCTGTGAGCTGCTTTCTATTTGATGTTTGGGGGTAAGCCAAGACTCATCTTGTGCATAACTAGAATAACTTAAAAAAAGATAGAAAAAGCAAATAGCAATCATTCGTTAAAAATTGTATCCTATTATTTGATGACATTAAATATTTATTTGGAAATAAAACTATGAAAATTGCTCTTTTAAGCTCAAACAATATTGCCACCATTTATGATGCCATGAAAGAAATGGAAACCAGAACAGATATTGATGCTCTGTCTCAAGAAGAATTTCAAGTTCTCCTTTTTGATTCAGCTTTTTATGATATTAACTCTCATTCTTTTCTCCAGCAAATAATGAACTATATTCCTTGTTATCCTCTAAACACTCTTTCATCTTTTGATATAAATAATAAAAAAAATATGATGAGCGAAATAGAAAAACTGATGAATGCATGGGCGCTTAAAAACTCTCTTTATTATATTGAGCATTTTCATGAATTATGGATGAGTCTGCAAAAAAACTGGAAACAAGCTCCCTCTCTTTTTATTGAAGAATTTGCCTATGTGATAAAAAAAATTATCCCTAGCTCTGAACTTAAGCTTATTTTTAACGATACCATTCAAGAAGAAAACCAAAAACCACAATTAATCAGAAAGACTTATCAGGGACACATGCAAAATATTATTCGCGGTATTAATCCTCAAGAAGAAAAACTTCTCGAGCTTTATAAAAATCCCTTAGAATCATCCTTTGAAATCATTGAGCAAAATAAAGAAAAGAAATCTCTTTTTATGAAAATTGAAATAAAGCAAAGTCCTATTTTTATTCTAGCGAGAACGTCTCATTACAACACCATTGCACAGGCTTTTTTAAAGGGTCTCATTCATGCTCTCAATGCTTAAGAAGCATGAAGCGAAAACGCTCAGAATAATCCTTAATCAGCTCGGTTGAGGTAAAATATTTCTGAGCAATTCTTTCTAAATTCTCTAACTCATCTTCATGCCCTTCGATTAAAGCAAATCCCGATTCATGAAGAAAAAATTGAATCTCTTGAAAATACCTCTCAAACCAATCTTCATAGTGTCCATCCTCTAAAAAAAGAGCGAGAGAAGGCTCA
>CAYQEW010000030.1:0-14633 GCA_964416605.1 uncultured Bacteriovoracaceae bacterium
CGGTTTTTGGTTTAGCACTATCGCTAAATGTTGTTGCGCAAAACGCAATGAATGCACACTTGTTTCGTTTTTCTGACACTCTTGAAACAGTTCAAGTTGAAGATGCTCTTGGAGCAAATTCTGAACTTGCTCAGTACAAAGGGTTAGTGAGAGCTCACTTTGATCATGCAATGAATGCTTTTACAGGGATTAATGACAATAAAAATCCTGATTCAAAATTAGATTCAGTTTCTCTTGGAGCTGCGTTCATGGTTTCTAAGAAATTCTTATTAAGTGTGACTCTTCCATACCACACTAAATTTGCAGCAGCTACAAATTCTGGTTATGACAGTGCTTTAGGCGATATGCAAGTTCAAGCAAAGTGGAGATTAACAAACGATAACGCTTGGTTAAACTTTGCTTTAATTCCTTATTTAACTATTGGAACAGGTAGTGAAAATGATGGTTTCTTAACTGATGGCTTAGGCGGTGGTTTAAAAATCGCTTTAGACAAAACGTTTGGAACATTAAAACTATTCTTTAACACAGGTTATAGCTATCACCATGATGCTTATGTGACTGCAGTTGGTTCTCGTAGAGAAGTAGTTGAAGCTGCTCTAGGTATGTTCTGGGCATTCACAAAACCAGTTGGTCTTAACGTAGAAGTGATTGGTCAAAAATCAATTTCAAAAGAAAATGATAACACATCTCCTTATGTTGCTCGCGTTGGTTTGAGAGGAAATTTTGGACGTGTTAAAGCTTTCGCTGGGGTAAGTGTTGATAACACTATTTACGCTCTTAAAGAACAAGTTCTTTCTTATTATGCAGGTGTTAAATTAGGCTTAGGCTCAGTTGCTCCAGCAGTAGTTGCAGCGGCTCCAGTTGTTGCAGCTCCAGTTGTTGAAAAAGCTGCTGACGTTGTAAAACAAAATCTTTCACTTGAAAGAGTGATTAAGTTTAAGACTGGATCAAATGTTCTTTTAGCATCAAGCCACGCTGATCTTGATAGCGCTGCTGCGATTATTACAAAGTACCAAGATGCAGTGGGCCCAATTTCAATTGAAGGTCATACTGATTCTGTAGGGAGTGCAAAAGCTAACAAAACTCTTTCTACTAAAAGAGCTGAAGCTGTTAAAGCGTACCTAGTTTCAAAAGGTGTAAAAGCTGAAAAACTTAACGCTGTTGGTTTCGGTGAAGAAAATCTAAAAGTAAGCCCTGAAAAAACTAAGGCTGACAAAGAAGCTAACCGTCGTGTTGAATTTAAATTGATTGAATCAATCTAATTTTTAAAGAACAAAAACGATAAAAGAAAGCCTCCCAATGGGAGGCTTTTTTATTGTCCTAACATTCCAGTTTTAAGTTCTTTGTTTGGGGGATTTCCCAGGAAAATTTTCAGAATTTCTTTGGCAAAAGCTGGATTATTAACATCAAGCTTTTTGGATCCTTGGCTTATCGTAAGGCTGTTGGCGCTAAATAAAAGTGAGATAATATCGTGCTTTTTTAGCTCTGGGATATTTGAAAAAAGAGATTTGAGATCGTTTTCATATTTAGAGTAATCCGTTTTATTTTTTTCAAAACCTTCTTTGATACCATTCTCAAATTTATCTTTAGATAAGTCTCTTTGAAAATGCATTTGGATATATTTAAGTTCGTTAGAATTCATAATCTTTTGAGCATCATTGGATGTTTTTTCAAGATACAATGCTCCAAGATAAACTTTAATATTAAGGAAAGTGGCTAGTCTTTTTCCAATTCCGTTTAAAACCAGAGATTTTCCATTGACCGTTACTTTATCCTCAAAGCTAATGCCATCGATTGTTTTGGCTTGGGTGGTAGAGAAAAATAAACAAAAAAAGATAATACTTAAATACTTCATCAATTCCTCCTTGAATTGTTATTTTAAAATTTTAGTAAAGATTATTTGTCTTGGTAATGTTTTTTCCCAAGCCAAGTAAAAAGAGGGAAGAGAAATATTCCAATCATAAGGCTAGCGGGAATAAGATAAGATAATAAAGAATCTTTTGGCATAGACACTCCAGTGTTAGTTTTTTAGAGTATACATTCAAACGATATATAAAGAAAGACTGCGAGAAGTGATTGACAGCGACTTTCTTGTAGTCGAATATTTGCCTATGAAAATACTTATTATTCTCCTTTTTATGTATTCATGTTCAACAACTAAAAACCAGGTCTTGTTTAGTGATAAACAAGCTCCCGAGTGGATTGGCAATTCAAAAGGTGACGATAAATCCTTGTGTGCCAGTGGGTATGGAGCAAATTTTAATGAAGCTGATGCAAAAGCAAAAACAGAACTTGCCGCTATATTTAGAACGAAAATTGAATCTGACTTAAAGGTCACTGAGAATGTTCATAATTTACAGCAAAAAATAAGCCTAGATCAACTTTTCTCTCAAAACATAAGTGGGGTTTTTGATGGCTTTAAGATTGCGCAGAGATATCAAAATCCCAATGGTTTCTATGCTCTAGGTTGCGTTGATAAAAATATAGGTCAAGAAAGTATTGAAAAAAAAATAGAAGTTATTGATCAATCCCTCGCAGATTACAAAAAATATAAGTCCTCTTGGCTTGTTCCTTTGGCGCAGAATGCTCTCAATAATCGTAAACAGTTTGAATCAGCATTGATGATCTTGGGAGGATCGGCAATGATGCCTCCAGTCAGTGATGATGAGATTTTAAGTTGGAAATCTGATGCCAAAGATCTGATTGTTTTTATGGAATTTGGAGAAGATTTTCCCAATGATGTTCAAAATACACTTGGTTCAATTGTGGCTGAAGGTGGAGCTCAGGTAACAGATGATTTAAAGGTGGCTAACAAAAGAATTAAGGCGAGCTACAGTATCAAAAAGAATTATATAAAAGTAAAAGGCTTTGATCAGTACACTGTCCAATTGACTCTAACGAGTTACAATACAGCGGGAATTCAACTGGGTAAATTTGCCAATGATTATACCGTCAATGCGAGAGATGAAGAGCAAGTTTATCCTAAAATTAAAGAAGATCTTGCTCAAAATATTCGCCTTAATATGCATAAATTAAAATTAGGAGATAAATAATGAAATCGTTGTATTTACTATTAATACTGGGAGCGTGCTCGGGATATAAGGTGAAGGAAGTTAAAAACTCTAAGATCGAAAAAGATTTTGTCGTTAAGGATGCTTCAAATAAGTATAGGCCTACGTGGATAGAGAGTCCAAGTCAGTGGGTTAAAGAAAATAAACAAACGGAACAAGGGTATCAGTTCCACTCCTATGAAATTGATGCTCAGCCTAATAAAGAAATTGCTTGTGACTTAGCTCGCGCGAAAGCCAAGTTAGATTTTGCGGCTCAAATATCAAGTCAAATTGATCAAAAACTAAATAATAAATTAAATGCCAGTAGTGCGACACAATCGCAATTAACTCAACTTGTTTCTGCTCAGTTAGTTGGTGCGCAAACAGTAGCGACGTATTGGGAAAAAAGGGTTTCGTTAAAAGAGAAAACGACAACTTTTTCTTGCGCTCAACTTATTAAAATTTCACAAGATGCAATTAACCGTTCGATAGATACGATCAAAAATAATTAAGAAGGAGATCAGAATGAAATTTTTATTTATACTTACGTCTTTATTGCTACTTAATTCATGTGGAAGCTTTCAAGCAAAGCGCGTGGATGCTGCGGAGAGTGATGAAAAGGCTTTGAAAATTACGGACAACTGGATGTCAAAAGATACGACAATGGTTGTTGAAGAGTTACTTAACCAGATTAAAACGAATCCAGCTTACTTGAATTATAAAATGGAAAAAGGAATTAAATCGCCAAAGGTATTTGTGGCGGAAATTCAAAACTTAACAGCTGATGCATACTTTCAGATTAATGATATCAATGATGAGTTGCTTTTTAGAATGTCGCAAACTGGTGAGTATACTCTTGTTGATGAAGCGAAACGCGATACGATTTTAAAAGAAATTACTTATCAAAATGATGGGATGGTTGATCCAAAAGAGATTAAAGCGATCGGTAAGCAAGCAGGTGCGGATCTTATTATTTTCGGAAACGTCTTTATGCGTCCAGAAACGAGAAAAGGAAAAACGATTAAAGAATATGCGATCAATCTTCGCTTGACAGATATTGAGCGTGGAGTAGAGGTGGCAAGAGCAAGAAAAAATATTTATAAATACTCAGATAAAAATACTTGGGGATTTTAGTCTCTTGATTTTGTGAGGGTAATCTATTTTCTATTTTTTCTTTTATTTTCCTGCTCAACCGCTCATCGGGCTGAGCAGGCAGTTATTCGCCATCTCGTTTTAGAAGGAAAAAGAGATGACGCGATTACTTTTTTAGATAAAACCGAATTTAAGAATCAATCCCATAATAAACTTCTTTATTTTTTAGAAAAATCTATTTTAGAGCACGATGTCGGTCATTATGCTTTGAGTAATGATTATCTCTATCAAGCCAGACAATTTTTAAATGAGCATCAAAAAAGTATTTCAAAAAGTATCGCTAGTTTTGTGGGTAGTGAATATGCCAAAGATTATATCGGTACTTCCATTGAGCGCAGTATTATTCCTTTTTATACCGCACTTAATTTTTTAGAGCTTGCCATGGCTTCCGACATTTCTTTTTCTGAAAAGCGGGCTAAATTATTTTCAGCACGAGCAGCTGTTTTAGAATGGGATATATTTTTTAAAAATTTAAAAGAAGAAGAAAAAGAAACTCTGTTTCAGTCCGATCTTCTGGTTAAGGTTTTTGGTGCTCAAGTTCATGAAATAATAGGCGACAATACCGAGAAAATGATTGCGCTAGATCTTTATAAAGATACCTGGAAACTTTTGAACCAATACGTCTATTTATTTCAAAGCTATAATGAAAATTTTGAAGAGTGTGTAAAAAAAAATCCATCCAAATGTAATTCAAAGACAACGCTGCATTATCAAAAATTAAAAGACTTTGTTCAATCACAGATTATGAGTTTGTCCCATCAATTAAACCGTCCTTTGGATATTAAATTTGAAAAGAAGATAGAGGCGAGCGATACGGGAAATAAGAAAATTCTTTTACAAGTTGATCTACTTTCTCCGATGCAAGCAGTCTCTCATTATTATCCTATTCTCACTACCTATATGCCTGTTGGCCCCAATCGTTATTTTGCTCATCAGACCTTAGGGCTATCGTATTATAACGATCCTTATTATAATAATCCTTATTGGTTTGGGACGCCTACTTTTGCCGTTAGTACAGGAACCCTTGCAGTCAGTTTTGAAATTCCAAAGTTTGTTCATGAGCCAGTTAAGAGATTTCCTGAAAAAATTATTTTCAAAGATAGTTCCGCAAAAACTCTATCAGAGGCGAGCCTTGTTTTGGCGGGCCCCTTAGAAGATTTTTACCAGCTTAATTTTCAGGAAAAAATGAAGGGACTCTATCCTAAAATTGTAACTCAGTTAGTGACAAAATACGCTTCAGCAATAACCTCCGCTTTAGTTGTTTACAATAGTTTCAACTCTAAGAATAAAAACCAAATGGGGCAAGATTTCTTTGCTCGTCTTGCTGCTCAGGCTTCTTTTTGGGGTGTTGTTAAAGGGTTTGAGGCATTTCAAAAAGCAGATACGAGATATCTTAGCACATTACCTAAAAATATTTATTTAACTTCAGCCTCTATTTCTCCTGGTACCACAAATGCAACTGTTCTTTGGAGTGATGGCAGTGAGACTCTTCTTTTTCAGGGAGATTCAAACTATTTTAGTCGAGATTTTTTTTCCTGGCAGATCTTTTCTTCTAACTAAATTACAGAATTTTTTATTTTAGCCGTAAATGAATTATGCTCAAATTCATTTTCTTTTCTTGGTTTTTTTTCTCATCGACTTGTTTTGCTTGGAACACTTCTTCTCTTGTTAAAGATTTAAAAAAAACAATTATTGGCCAAGAATTATCACAAGAATTTAATAAAAAATTCTCACCTGTAACTCTTGAGAGCATTATAAAAAAAGGACAAACCTCTTATTCAAAAAACTTTATTTATATAAACACTAAACTTGATGATGCTCACGCTCTCAGCGATCTTAGTCATGAGCTCACTCATTATCTGTTTAAAGAACAAATGGAGATGGATTCAAGTATTTCACTCACGGGTTTTATTTATAATGCTTTAGAAGCGCAGGGCGGAGAAGTGGAGGCGTTTATGAATGAGTGCTCTTTAAAAAAAGAGAATCCTCTCGCCTATACACTTTCAGAAATAAGTAAGTGTCAGTTTGAAACGCGTTCAGAGCTCTCTGTAAAATTCTATGCTTTGGGAGAATATTATCATTCATTTTTTAAGATTTTGTTTCTTCAAAAAGCGGAACATAATTTCCCAAAGCTATCAAATAATAAAGTGGTTTTTGTCTCGGCGGATCAAGGAGTTCCTTACCCGATTGCCCTTTATTTACAGTATCAAAGAATCCATCGTTAATTTCCCTGTATTCGATTATTTTATTGTTTAGAGTGTCTCAGGCAGAATTGGCAAGCAGGAATCAGTTGGCTGGCAGCAGTTTTGGGGCTTCGATCAGCCTAGTCTGGATTAAATGATTCAGGAAATTTAATGAGATTTTTTTTCAGGAAAAGTTTAGGTTTGAAGTATTAATGTTTGTGTATATGTAAAGGTGAATGTTTTTTGCTTCTGTATGATTCTGATTAAAATTTAAAAACTATTTTATCTTGCAAAATTTTATCGAAGCCACAAAAACCGTTGCCAGTAAACGGAGTGCGGTCTGCCTTTTTTCCAGATATTCTACCTAAGAAAGAACTAGATTGCTGATGCTTCGGTTTTTCTAGATTGTTTGTGCCTAAGTTAAGCGTATAAGCTTTGTCTCACTCAAATGTTTACAGGGGCTTATAGAATTAGTGGCCTGTAACCCTCTTTTTGTCTAAAATTAGCTCATTATTGTTTAAATTTGAGGTATTTATTATGCAAGATGGAATTGTTTTAACCACTGTGGATCAGTTTCTTAATTGGGGAAGAAAAAATTCTCTTTGGCCGATGACTTTTGGTTTAGCTTGCTGTGCTATTGAAATGATGGCGACAGGAGCGAGTAAATATGATTTGGAGCGTTTTGGTTGTGGTGCGTTTATGGCAACGCCAAGAAGAGCAGATCTCATGATTGTTGCGGGAACAGTGACTCTTAAAATGTCGGAACGAGTGCGTCTTCTTTGGGAACAGATGGCTGAACCTAAATATGTTATCTCTATGGGGTCTTGTGCTAATAAGGGAGGCCCTTATTGGCAACACGGATACCATGTTTTAAAGGGTGTAGATGAAGTTATTCCTGTTGATGTGTATGTTCCTGGCTGTCCACCTCGTCCAGAAGCTTTGATTGAAGGTTTGATGACATTACAGAAGAAAATTGCAACAGAAAGACTCTTAAGAGATAAGTGGGTGAAAAATGCTTAATACAATTATTCAAGACATTAATAAGGAAATAAGTGCTGCTCAAGCAGTCCTCGTTTCAGGTGAAGCTGGAGATCAATTTATACAAGTTGAAGCGACTAGCATTAAAGCAGTTGCAGAATTTTTGAAAAAATCTTTTAATGTTTTACAAGCGATCTCAGGTGTTGATTATCCTGAATATTTTGAACTCAATTATTTTCTTGCTCATCTTGATCCTCAGAATCCCCAAAATTTGAATTTAAAAGTGAAATTAACGAATAAAAATGATCCTCAAATTGATTCAATTGTCGATGTTTGGAAATCTGCAGATTGGCAAGAACGAGAGTGCTTTGATATGTTTGGAATTCGCTTTGCGAATCATCCAGATATGCGACGTATTCTATGTCCTGATGATTGGGAAGGATATGCTTTACGCAAAGATTATAAAGCTGCAACCCATTATCGTGGCATGGAAATTTATCCTGCTCATAAAATGAATATTGAAGATCAAGAATTTAAAGAAAGACAAAATGAAATAACGATTCTTCAAAACAGACGAAGCGATTTAGATATAAAAGGTTAATTATGCAAACTTGGGATGACACAAATAACAAAGATCAAATCAATCGTGAGAATTTAAAAACAGAACTCATGACTGTGAATATGGGGCCTCAGCACCCTGCGACTCACGGCGTTTTGCGAGTTGAAATAAAAACTGATTCAGAAATCGTTGCGGAGGCAATCCCGCATATTGGTTATCTTCATCGTTGTATGGAAAAACACACTGAAAGTTTAGACTATCGTGGCATTATTCCTTTTGTTGACCGTCTGGATTATTTAGCGGCAATGAATATGGAATATGGCTATTGTTTAGCAGTAGAAAAAATGCTTGAAATTGAAGTACCTGCTAGAGCAAAATACATTCGTATTATTGTGGCAGAGCTACAAAGAATTGCTTCTCACCTTATGGCTTTTGGAACCTATGCTATTGATCTAGGCGCGTTTTCACCTTTTCTTTATGCTTTTGATGAACGTGAAAAAATCTTGAGACTTTTTGAAGAACTTTCAGGAGCAAGACTTCTGTATAATTATATTTGGATTGGCGGTGTTTGGAATGATGTCACAGAAGGGCAGTTAGAGCGCATCACTGATTTTTGTGAGCATATGAGAAAAGAGCTGGATAAATATCACACTCTGGTTTCTTGTAATGAGATATTTAAAAACAGAACCTTTGGAGTAGGAGTTATTACTCCTGAGCAATGCTTTGATTACGGTGCGACAGGTCCTGTTTTACGTGGTTCTGGAATTGCGTGGGATTTAAGAAAAGTTGCTCCTTACGGTGGCTATGAAGAATTTGAGTTTGATGTTCCAGTTGGAAATGCCGAACTAGGCTCTACAATTGGTGATTGTTGGAGCCGTTACCGCGTTCGCATGCTTGAAATGTTAGAGTCTACCAAAATAATTGATCAAGCTATTTCTAAAATAAAAGAAGGTCCGATCATGGCCAAGGTTCCGAAGATAATTCGTCTTCCGAAGGGAGAGGTATATTCAAAAACGGAATGTCCAAGAGGAGAACTAGGATTTCATATTGTGTCTCAGGGAGAAAAAATCCCTTATCGCATGAAAGTAAAATCTCCTTGCTTTACACATACTTCGATGCTTGGAGCGATTGCTCCAGGTCAAATGATTGCAGACTTTGTGGCAACAATTGGAAGTATTGATATTGTTCTTGGTGAAGTGGATAGATAATGAAGGAGTTAAATATGGAAAATATTCAAAGAGAAACTTTTTTTGGATACTTTAATAATATCTATAAAGCGATTACTTCTTCTATCAAGGGAATGAATATCACATTTAAATATGTGCTCTTTCATAAGCCTGTTTCTATTGAGTATCCAGAAGTAAAAGAAGTGCTTCCTGAAAATGCGAGAATGCGTCTTTATAACGATGTTGTTAATTGTATTGCTTGCAATCAATGCGCCGTTGCTTGTCCCGTTGATTGTATTTATATTGCCTCAGTCAAAAGACCTCAAGAGGAAGAAATTCCAAAAACTCAAGACGGAACACCAAAAAGACTTATTCTTTCTCAATACACTATTGATACAGCTCTTTGTTGTTATTGTGGACTTTGTACTACAGTGTGTCCGACTGAGTGTTTGACGCATACGAAAGACTACGAGTTTTCACAGTATACACTGAGCGACATGAAGTACAATTATATGGCTCCGGAAATAATTGGTTGGAGAGATCGTTTGGTAAAAAAATAAGGAAATAAAATGATACAGGAGAATAAAATGTTTACAGCAATTAGCGCAAAGAAAATTTATAATGGCTTAACCAATAAGGAATTAATTGACTTAAGTGTTGAAACCAAAAGAGGAGTCTTGACACCTAAAGGAGCTTTGGTGGTTTTGTCAGGCAAACTAACAGGACGCGCTGCGAATGATAAGTATGTGGTGATGTCTGAAAAGACGAGACACACTATTGATTGGCGCAACAATGTTGGCGAAATGACTTCAGAAGTTTTTCTTTCTCTTAAAAATGACATTTTAGATTTTTATAAAGATAAGGATCTTTTTACTCAAGTGAGCAGTGTTGGTGCAGATGATAGCTATAATATGAATGTCGGTCTGGTGACGACAGAGCCTCAGTTTGTTCTTTTTATGAACAATATGTTTCGCAAAGCCCGCACAGCTTCTGCACTCAAGCCTTTCACTATTTATCACGCGCCCTTTATGCAAGCGAGTATGGCGAAATACAATACGAAAAGTGAAACGGTTGTTTCCATGAATCTAGATACAAATGAAGTTATTATTATTGGCACTCGTTACGCTGGAGAAATTAAAAAATCAATTTTTAGTATTATGAACTATATTCTTCCGGAACATAATCTTCTTCCGATGCATGCGGGCTCTAACAGAGGAGAGAAAGGCGATGTGTCGGTTTTCTTTGGTTTGTCAGGGACAGGAAAAACAACTCTTTCTACAGATACAGGACGCCACCTTATTGGTGATGATGAGCATGGTTTGAGTGATGAAGGTATCTTTAATTTTGAGGGAGGATGTTACGCAAAAACCTATAAGCTCTCGAAGAAATCAGAGCCAGAAATTTATACGGCTTGTGAAACTTACGGTGCGCTGATGGAAAACGTGGCGCTTGATGAAAATAACAACCCATTGTTTGATGATTGCACTATCACTGAAAATGGACGAGTGAGTTATCCTCTTTCATTTATTCCTAATATTGTAGAATCTTCGCGCGGAGAAATGCCCGATAATATTTTCTTTTTATCTGCGGATGCTTTTGGAGTTTTACCAGCAATCAGTAAATTAAATGCAGAGCAAGCAAAATATTATTTCTTGTCAGGCTATACTGCAAAACTTGCAGGAACAGAAGTCGGAGTAAAAGAGCCACAAGCTGCTTTCTCAACTTGTTTTGGCGCTCCTTTCATGATGAGACATGCTAAAGAATATGCGGCACTTATTGAAAATTATATTACCAAAAATAATATTAATGTTTGGCTGGTTAACACTGGTTGGTCTGCTGGTGGTTACGGTGTTTCGGAGAGATTTCCTATTCATGTGACCAGAGGACTTATTCGCAGCGCTCAAGCGGGGAAATTACAAAATGCTCGCTTTGAAACAGACCCGATGTTTAATCTTAGTTATCCTCAGGATGTGGAAGGAATTTCAAATGACCTTCTTAATCCTTCGGTATTATGGACAGACAAGGAAAAGTACACGGCGACTGCTCAAAAATTAAAGGGTATGTTCGAGAATAATTTCAAAAAATATTCTCATTAATAAAACGAGGAGCATTCTGTGAGTTACTTTGATACGACTTGGAAGGAACTTTTTGTTCAGCATCTTCCTTGGGAAGATATTATACCTCTTTATTACCCAGAATTTCCCACTGCTGATGGGTATAAAAATAAAGAAGAATTGATCGCTTCTTTTTCTGAAATACTTGAGGCTACGGGTTCTTGGTCGGAAGAGACTCTTGCGCCAAGAGCCAAGATTATTGATAAAGTTGGAGCTGGGAAACTGCAAGAGGGGAGAACAATTCCTTCTGAACCACTTCAAGCGAGTTACCGAGAAGCAGCAGAGCTGGGCATCTTGGCTTTAACCGCAGGGAAAGAATTTGGCGGGATGGAACTTCCCGCGGTCGTGAATCTTTTTCTTTACACGCAAATTCACCGCGCCTGCATTGGCACGGGAACACAGATTTCATTTTTTACTTCTATTGCAGATATGGTGGAGAGATTTTGTCCTAAAGACGTGGCGCAAAGAATTATCCCCAGAATTATTGCAGGTGAACTCAGTGGCTCGATGAATTTGACGGAACCTGGAGCAGGAAGTGATGTGGGCAGTTTAAAAACCTCCGCTTTACGTCAAGAGAACGGCACGTATTTACTGAATGGTGCAAAAATTTTTATTACCAACGGAGGCGGAGGAATTGGTTTTGTACTCGCACGTGTCAAGGGTGCTCCCGAGGGATTAAAAGGAATCTCTCTTTTCTTTATTGAACAATTTCCAGAAGGATTAAGCTCGCCCAATTATTTAGTCACCAAAATTGAAGAAAAAATGGGCATGCATTCTTCTTTTACTTGTGAAGTCGTCTATGAGAATAGCGTTGCTCACTTAGTCGGAGAGGAAGGCCAGGGCATCGAATATATGTTTCATTTGATGAATGAGTCGCGTATTGGAGTGGGTTTGCAAGCGATTTCGGGCTTAGAGGCTTGTCTTTCCTATGTTCGTCAGTATGCAGAAACCAGAGTTCAATTTGGCAAAACACTCCTTGAGCTACCTCTTTATGCTTATAATTTAAAAAATTGGGAAATTGAGCGAGATGCCTTTAGATGCTTAATGGTCGACACTTATGGGCAATTTGATATTTATGCCAAAATTGATTTAATGCAAAGACATGGCAAAGTTCTTTCTGACTCTGAGAAAGCATTGTTTTCTCAAGCTAAAAAAATATGCAGATTGCGTACTCCGCTGGTTAAATATTATGGAGCTGAAACCTACACCACAATTTCTCAGAAATGTATTCAGGCGTTAGGTGGTTATGGCTTTATTGCTGAGTATGAGGCAGAGCGTTTTCATCGCGATAGCTTTGCCCCATTGTTGTATGAAGGAACTTCTCAGATTCAAGCATTGATGGCACTCAAGGACTTATTTAAATTTATTGCTAAATCGCCAATGACTTATATAAAGCTTGCCGCAACACCTACGTTGTATTTGAAAATAACCAATAGTGATGAAAACTTTAAGCATCTCATGCTTCTTAAAAAATTTAGACGAAATCTTCTCAAGCTTGTTTTTAAAACAGTTTATTCTTCTAAACCAAAGAGCATGAAGAATTTACTCAGTGATGAGGTTATCGAAAAATTGATGGTTTACGCAGAAACTATTTGCCAAGCACTGAGCTATCTTGAGACAGCGAAGGTTGTGCTCAAAATGAGTAAAGTGGATAGCAATAAAGTGGCGTTATTCCATGAGTATCACAAATTAATCACACCGAGATTTGCAGCTATTTATCAAGAGTGGAAATAATTTGATTGAGTTTAATAAGAGGAAGACCTTGGATAGCTGTAAAATCTGAGGTTTTAATTTTTGCAAAAAGACTGATACCGTAAGATTCAATTTTGTAACCGCCACAACAGTCAAAAGCTTTTTCTTTTTGCACATAATCTTTAATTTGCTTGAGAGTAAGTTCCTTCATAAGAAGATCCGTTTTATTTGTAAAAGATATTTTGCGATTCTTATAAAGAACGCATACTGAAGTAAAAAGAGTGTGGGTTTTTCCGGAAAGAGATATGAGTTGTTCGATATTTTTTTTCTCAGAAAGTGGCTTACTTAGTATCATATCCCCCAAAGCGAGAACTTGATCGCTTCCAATAATAATATAATGATCTGGATATTTAGGACAAAGAGCCTGTGCTTTCGCCTTTGCTAAAAGGCTTGAGAGCTTATTGGGAGGGATACCTTTATTTTTCAGTGCACTCTCATCAAAATCGGAATCAACGCTCACAAAAGGGTAACCTAATTTTTCAAGTAAACCTATCTTGTAAGAAGACTTGGTAGCCAATACAATATTCATGTAAATGACATTATCAGGAGAAATTCTAAGTGAAAATATATCTTCTATTTTTCTTATTAAGTTGTGGCCCCCAAAATGATTTGAGAGTGGGTGAGTGTGTGCAAAAAGCAGATAGCAATCAAACCTATAAAATCTTGGAGATAAGGACAGAGAAAAATACTGCTCGCGCAATAGATAACGATCAGAAGATTTCGGAGATAAACTTAAAAGAAGATTGGATTAAAACAATTTGTCTTTAATCTTAACTTAAGTATATTCCCATCATTTACATAAGTGAGTTTTGACCATGTAGACTTATCTTGTGAATGTTTTCACTTTCTGAATTTATTTTAAATTAATAACTTAAGTTTCCTCTCGAAGGACGCTTGAGTGTCTAAAAAAAAGACACTTCATAACGTAAATAATTCTTAGTTTTTTTATTCAAGTTCTTTAAAAATAAGATTGCGGTATCATTTAAAAGCATGAAGTTTTTGCTTGTTTTCATTTCTCTATTCCTCTTTTTCTCAGCCTTTACGGTTGATATAGAGACCTTTGAGAAAGAAGTCAAAAGCAATCAAGATAAAGTAATTGAGTTTAACTATCTTCGTGAGCAGGCAAAGCTTTTAGGAATTAAGCATGTCTATCTCTTCGGAGGCACTGCTGCTTCTTGGGGTAACTATATTAGAAATTATCTCAGTAAAAAAGAAACAGATCGCCCCTTTGATTTTGATTACATGAGTATCTATAGAGCCAATCAGGATTTTGATATTGTTATCGATGCAAGTGTTGAACAAGCTCAAGCTCTTGAGTCTGCCATGCAAGCAAAGTTTAATTACTTCTCAGGCACTCGCCCCAGTTGGGAAGTAAGACTCCTTAATGAGCAAAGAGCCGATAAAGAGCCCATTCTAGGATTTGATTTTCAAAATCAACACACTGACTCTCACTCTACTGGGCTCATTGATATTATGGATTGTGATGATTGTATTAAAGACGTAAGAGATATGAGTAACCCTAAGAATGCTTTTTTGATGGATATCTATGAAGGAAAACTGCATTATTATTTTTCTCCTAAACATCAACTCACCAGCAGGTTTAAAAAAGGCAAGAACCCTCCTATTCTCTCTGTCATTCGTTATTTTACTAAAGCGAATCAGGGTAAGCTTTTGATGCG
>CAYQEW010000031.1:0-14390 GCA_964416605.1 uncultured Bacteriovoracaceae bacterium
GGATATAGTGATGTGCAAACCTATGTGAATCATGCTCGAAAAATAAATGGCAAAATAATACCTGCCGATAATCTTAAAAATGTTTTCATTGATCAGATCAAACTCGCGCAAAAAGAAATAGCCATCAATGTTTTTGATTTTGACTTAGAAGATGTTGCCGATGAACTTATAAAAGCACACCAAAAAGGAATTGCCGTTAAAATAGGTATTGATAAATCTGTTATCAATGCAAGAGTTGAAGTGCAAAAAATTTTTACGAAACTCAAACAAAGCGGAATTTTTGTTCATGCCGTCGATAGTGTGGGCCTTAACCATCAGAAAATGATGAGTATTGATTGGACAATTCCAGGAGAAGGTAAAGTTGTCTTTTCTTCTGGAAATCTCACCCAATCATGCATTGGACCTGAAGGAGATTTAAAAAATATACCTCCTGAGATGAGACCCAAATACTCTATTCCTAATGCCAATAATATGATTACCTTAAAAAGCGATATCCTTTCAAGTATTGTTGCTCATGAGATTTCCAAAACCATCGATCCTGAGTTTCAATTTAGGGGAGAGCAATATCCGCTCGGTGGCGTTTACAAAGTTTGGAGTGGGCCCACAAATCTCGGTGACAAACGTCCTTATATCATGCTCGCTTTTTCTCCCAATGGAGCCCTTGATGGCATTAATAAAAATTTTATTTCACAGGCGATTGAAAGAACTAGTGGTGAAGTTAAAATGGCGCAATTTGCTTTTTCCTCCAAAACAATTGATGAGGCTCTTTTAAAACGAGCCTCCCTTGAGACAAAAGCCAATGGAAAATTTGATTTCAAATCCGTGGGAGATACTCCTTTTGCCATGCAGTTCTGGAGCATTTTCCTCAAAATGTCTGGACTGGAACGCATTCCCAATGAAGATAAAACACCTGCTCCCTACACGGTTATTCAAGACTCTGAATGGAAAAATATTTTAGGCGAAAGTGAATTTCTACGTTTAAGAGAAATGATTAAAATTGCACCAAGCATTTTTGGAAAACACTCCGTTGAGTACCAAGGTGCAAGATATGACGCAACTTCTAAAATTCATCATAAATTTTTGATTACAGGAAACGATGAAAGCAAAGTAGTCGTAACGGGATCATTTAATTTTTCTACGGGAGCTGAATCAAATCAAGAGTATATTCTCTTAACCAATGATGATCGTATTACGACTTCTCTTGAGGCTGCTTTTGATTCTCTTCATGCAAGTTCTAGAAAAGCGGTCTATCAAGAAGCAGAGAGACGAAATAAATACCATGATTTTGAAGACGACACTGATTCCAATGTGGAAAAAGAAAAAATGGTTCAAATCAATAAGACCAGACCTAATTGCAACCATTTATTTATTCCTTAAGTGTCCAAAACTTAAACACCTTCTAAAAATTTTACCTACCCTCTCATATAACAACACTTCTTTTTATAAAAAAAATATAATAAGGATAATGAAAAAATTATTATTTTTTATACTATTCTTTTCAGGCATTTTTTCTTCTCAAACCTTTGCATTTTTAACCTATCTTAAAGTCAATGAAAGCCTACCATTTTACAGAGATCTAACGTCAAAGTTTTCATCAGCAGATACTATTGCCACGCTCACTCAAGATGACTCGGAATTTAAAGTGATTAGCAGTAAAAAATATAAAAATAATCTCGCCATCGAAATTTTAGCAAATGACAAAAAAAACAAAGGACTTCTCGGTTGGATCCTTCTTTCTGATATCAATCTATGTGCCATTTCTCTCTATGATGAAAATCACCGCGAACTCGAAATTGTCTCCACCGATGACCCACTCCTCAATACCATCCATCCTGAGAATAAAAACCTTGCTTTTCTTCCCACAACTCCCATTGTCTTTGATCCTCTTATTGTTTGGTTAGAGATGATCAGAAAAAAAGTAATTGTCTTTGACCAGATATTTCCGAGTGATAAAATTTATTTTTATCGAAAAATCAAAGAAAGTGATAACAATATTTGGATTAAAATTTATTCAGTAGATAAAAGCTTGCCAAGACTTCAGTTCTTGCCAGATAATTTAAAGCGCAAAGTCTCCGAAATTGGTGCTACTCCTGAGCCTAATTTCTCTGCTGAAGATTTCACTGTCCATCTCAACGCCTGTTCGATTCTTAAGCTCAATCAAAACTCTTATGCTTCTGATTTTGTCTGGAGACAAATGATGGATTGCCTTGATGATATCAGAAAAAAAATGCCTTCCTCTTCTTATGAAAATATTATTCGCTCTCTTTTTGCATTGCCTTTAGAAGAACGTGAATTTTTAGGCATGATTCTCACAACCTATGGTGAATCGGCTGGTCAGCCCTCAGAACAAATGATCGGTGTTATGTTGACACTAAAAAATCGTCTCAATATCGCCCAGCAAGTTGCCCCAATTGCCGATATGATGGATATTGCACTCCAAGCAACTTTGGTCAAAGGAAACCTTGTCTATCAGTACTCCATGTGGAGCAATAGTCAGTCTGTTGGTAACTGGAAAAAACCACTCTCTATTGCAGAAGAAGATCGAGGAGAAAAAGATGTTTTTATTCAAATTATGAAAGCCTATATCCGCTTTAATGGTCCCAACTTCACCGTGGAAGCCTGTACCAACAATGGGAACAAAAAAATTGATCCCTCTAAAATTATTAACTACGCCACTTGCACCATTTTAAATCCTAAAAAATGGTACAATTCTTCAGATTCTCTCACGCTCAAAATTCCCATTGAGAATGAGATTAAATCCATTGGAACCAAGAAAGATCAAAGCGAAAAGAAAGGTCATACTTTTTTTCAAATAAGTGATGTAGGGTATAAATTCTTTTTCCATCCTTGGAGTCCAAAGCTCTAATAAGGTCATTTTTACAGAGTACTCTTGAAAAAAATACTGTTTGAATTATTCTAGTGCTCTATGAAAAAAAACCTCTTGCTCCTTTGTTTATTAATATCTGCGCCAATCTACGCTCTTCGTTCACGAAAATGTTTGGAACAAAATCAAATAAACATTATCCAACAAAACCTCCTTAGTTTTTTGGAATACCAAGCTTCCTTTGATCGTCTTTTAAAAACAACCAATCAAAATGAACAAATCAAAAAAGAACTCAATGTTCTCATTGAAATAAAAAAAAATTTACGAAGCCAGATTTTTGATATTTTTAATATACTTTTAAAAGAAGATCCTAAGTCTTATAATCAATGTTCTTTTGAAAATGCCCTTATCTCCCAAGCAGTCCTTTATTCGATCAATGATTTTCATATCTCTACGATGGTAAATCAAAAACAAATTTTTAATATTACCAAAATCGATTTAACTGATTTTGCGCAATCTATGCGGGATCAACTCCATATTTTAAAATTATTTCGCTTTAGTGAAAAAAATAGTTCCGAACTACTTAAAGTCGCTTCTGTAAAACCATTTATTTTTTTCAACACACTGATTGAAGGAAGTAGTACTCTTTTAAATATCCAAAAAAACCATGACCTCTTCTCTGCATGGAATGGTGTTTTCAATCAACAAGATAATATGAATTATTTGGCAGAAAAAAATGCCCGCACGACGCTCTACAATATTAGTAAAATTTTTGGCAACCAAGCTGGTTCTATCGCAGAAAGAAATGGTCTTCTGTATTTAAAACAATCCATTAAAGAAGAAGTTTTAAAAATCTTAAAACCCGGCGATATTTTACTCGAAAAGACTCCTTTTCGCTTAACTGATAAACTTATTCCCGGCTATTGGGGACATGTCGCCGAGTGGATTGGTACTCCCGATGAATTAGAAAAATTGGACATATGGACTTTGATTAAACCACCTTACCGCGAATTCATCTCTCAAGGAAGATCAATTGTCGAAGCTCTCCGCTCAGGGGTGGAAATCAATGATTGGGACCATTTTTCCAACATTGACTCCTTTGCCATACTGCGACGAAAAAATAATGATTCAAAAGAAATAAAGTACTCTGTCTTAACTTCTCTTCAGCAAATCGGCAAAGCCTATGATTTTAATTTTGATGTTCTCACCAGTAACGTCATCGTTTGCTCTGAACTCGTTTATTGGAGCTATCCTCAGGTTCCTTTTAAATTGACCCAACTTGCTGACTCTAAATCAATTGATCCCGATGCCGTGGCACATGCTGCCCTCGATGATTATTTCGATATCGTCACCCTTGTCATTGATGGCGTGACTCAAAAAAATCCCCTGCAAACTATGAAGAAATTATTAAGTGAGGAAAAATGAAATATTTTATTCTTTTAGCTCTTTCTAGTCAGCTTATTGCTCAAACAGGCTATAAAACTAATTTTTTTTCGAGTAGAGGACTTCTGCGAAGCACTCTAGAAAACATGAAAAACAATATCGTCGAAGAAAGTATTATTCTTTCCGCAAGAGTCACATTGCCTATTTTTTTAACTCAACTAGATCTTAAAAAAGATGTGAAAGATCGACTGATTCAAAGACTTTATGACAAAAAATTTAATGATGCCATCGTTCCCTTTCTACTTAATGCTAAAGATATGTATTACAAAAAACAGAATCAAAAGGATCTTTCCTTTGATCAAGTTATAAGAGCTAATCAAGCTTCACTCAAAAATGTTCCTGGAATAGAGCATGAGCTTTTTAAATTCTCTCCAGCTCTAAAAGAAAAAGACAGTGGCAATAAAAAGAAAACTCCCAGTCTTCTCTATTTTTGCAAACTAGTACTTGAAATGTACGACTTACTTTATATTAAAAATACTGACACCCGAAATCTCGACGCAAGCACTCAACAAGATATCAAATCAATTTTTGAAGATCTTCTGACTAAACTTGCTCCGGTTTTCCATGAAGACCCCAATATTGAAGAGGCTGTCGATAACCTCTTGGGCTCAGACGAAAAAAAAATGACTGTCGCGAATTCTGCCGCAAAATTTATTACCCAACTTATTGATCATCATCAAGTCATCATAAAAAATGAACATCGCATCAAAGAATCCTACAAAAAACTCTACAATGATAAATGGCAAGAGTTCAAAGAAGGAGCAAATGCAGACCTTATTACATTGCTCCACTCAATGGAAAATAAAAAATATGCCGTACAGTTTGTGGTCGATGGCATGCAAGGAAATCTCATTAAGGGCCTCATTGGTCAAAATCCACAGTTCATGCAGCAAATTCATCATGATCACTTAAACAAAAATTTATTAAAACCAATTGGCGAAACAACCACTCCCATAAAAGATACTTTGAATCATTTCCTTCCTGTCTTGGTCAGCAATCAATACCAAAGTCGTTCTTATCTTCCTTTCTTTAAAAAAATATTTAATGAATATCATTCCACTTGGACGGAACAAGGTATTTCCACCACACCAACAATTAGCGTGCGCAATCTTCCTATTGCCATGACTGGTGTCGACGTCGTGGGCAAGGAAGGAACAAGTCTCCCTAACTTCCATTATATTGATCGTCTAGGTGTCGATCGCGATGATAAAAAACAAAGAGCTTATTATTTTTTTGGCAACGATGCTCTTTTGCTCTCTGACATTACCGAACGCCATGGTATGAAAACAATGTTTGAACGCTTAGCAAAAGAAGGCATGTTGGGCCTTGCTTGCAATACCAATTATGACAAAGGTGCTTTTAAAAGTTATGATGCTTTTCTCAATTTATCGGTAGGAGAAAAAAGTCGCGATTTTGGCGAAATGAATTGTTTAGCAGAACTGCGAGAGCGCATGGAAAATGAAAAAAAACTCGCTCTGTTAAAACAAGACCTTCTAGATCAAATCAACGATTATCAAAATCCCGCCAAGATTCCGGTATGGAAAAACATTAGCCAATGGAAAGATGAAAAAGATATTAAAATCATTATTGAACTTATCGCTAAACTTGAGCCCAAAGCGCTTCCAGAATACGTCCAGATATATGTTCCATGGCCTGATCATTTTGCCCATTTCAATGGACCTTTTTCTGACTCGCAACTTTCTCCAAGCGGTGAGTACAATCGACTTGATTACTGGATGGGAAAAGTAGACACTCTTTATCGAAATGCTGGTATTTACTCTAAAACAATAATGGGTGCCTCTGGAGATCACGGACTTGCTCCCATTTATTTTATCCAAAACCCTGAAAAAACCGTCATTGAAAAATTTCAACAAGACAGTGGCATCAAATTAAAATACAAAAAAATATCCTCCGATGAAGGCGAGGGCCCCAAAATGAACAACGAAAAAAATCCTGAGACGATGCGTGGCTACGATGTTGTCATCGCTTCTACGGCTGGTGGGAATTTTATGATGGATTTTTTTGTGGATCAAAATGCAAATTGGCAAAGACAACCGACTTTAAGTGAAATTAAAAAACTTAAAACACTGTCTGGACAAATAATTGATATGGAAAAAATGATTACCGACTATCTGCCAAACTCACTGGAATATATGGTTACACGTAATGCCGCTACCAGTTATAACTTTAGCGACATCTCCCTTTCGGCAAAAAGAAAAAATGTTTTTTATAGAGAAAGAATTGTCCGCAAAATGAAAAAAGCATTTTATCAAACATCATCGGGAGATCTTTTAGGGCTTACTGAACCAGTGAAATACAAAACTCTTTCGACTAGTGATGAGCAAAATAAAAAAGAACTCACTCTCAAGTGTGTCAAGCAGGCTGTGTTAAATGACGACTCAACTTGGTGCGATGAGAATGAATGGCGTGAACTCTTTCGCTTCACGAACAAGCCTGACGCCGTCAATCAACTTGCCCATCTCTATGATTCCGATAAAGCGGGCACCGTGAATCTTTTCCCTCTTTTTGGAAATGGCTATAACACTAAGGTTCCTGGACGCCATGCGGGAGAACATTTTCATGAAAAAGATGCGATCGTCATGCTTTGGGGAGGCGCTATCAAAAAATCTCAAGTCCTTTATAGTGCCGTGGTGGGGCAAGTCGCCCCAACACTCTACGAATACTTAACGGGAAAATCTAATAATGGATTTGGATTTAGTGGCTTACTGAAGTAGTGGAAAACTCCCCGCTACTTCTTTCCAAACGGCTGCAAAATCCCAAGCATTCAGAGGCGCATTGGTTTTGCTGTAAAAATAATTTTTGCTGCTCTTTGGAGTCGCATAATTGCCATTACAAGCTGCCGTGCAAACAACACCCGAATAATAAAAATTATTCGTCACCGAAACACCTGAAGCTCCACTATCATCTCCAATAAACTCACCCACTCCGACTAAACCGGTAATGGTGTCATTCACCGCAAAACTATTCTCAATCGTTAAATTGGAATTATTGATAAGCGACCCAACAAGCCCTCCGACGCCATCTGAATCAGCGGCAGCAATTATTTTAGAAGCACTAAAAGAACGAGTTATTATTTTATTAAAAGAAATGCCTTCAAAAGTCCCCACTAAGCCTCCGACTCCATTTGTTGCTGTAGTAACCGTCACATTTCCAAGAGCAAAACTATCTGTGATTTCAGTGTTCTTCACACCATCTCCCGCATATCCCAATAATCCTCCCACATAAGCACTATTGGCGGTGACATTTCCTAAAGCAAAACTACGACGAATAATAGCTCCTCCTGTCGCTCGTCCAACTAACCCTCCGGCTTCACATATTCCCGTAAAATTATCACTACAGGACACATTACCTGTGGCATAAGAATCATGAATTTCTCCTCCACCTGCAACCATCCTTCCAACTAAACCTCCCTTGGCATCTCCTCCACTCACATTGCCCGTGGCATAACAATGACGAATAAGAACCCCTTCATTGGTGGATCCGATAAAGCCTCCTGCATCAGACTCATCATTGATAATGGTAGAAACATTACCCGTGGCAAAAGAATTTTCAATAATCGTTGTTCCTCCAGCTCCTCCAATCGCTCCTCCCGCCATGGTCTGACCATTTATGGTTGTCGAACTAGAAATACGATTGACTGTTGCTGAATAGAGACCCGAAAAACTCTGACCAACAATACCTAAAACGCCTCCACTCATCATACCCAAAGAATCTATTTGTCCTGAACTTCTCAAGTCAATATAAGTACCCTGCTCAGCGACTCCGACAACTCCTCCAATCACAGAAATCCCTCCAAGACTAACCCCACTTGCTTTTAAGTTAAGATCAAGGGCGAGCACATTGCTCACCGTCGCCCCATCAACAATCATGCCCACCAAGGCCCCCACTAAAGAATCCGCATCAATTGTTGAAGCTTGTAAATAAATATTCTTGAACTGCGCATTGCTCGCCTGTCCAAAAAGTCCGACTCTTTGTGCAACTAAATCAATATAAGAATAATTTTTTATTTTATAACCTGCCCCATCATAAGAACCCGTAAAAGAATTGACATCATCTCCAATTTTAAATTGAGACACACCCGTTAAATCAATATGATCACATTGAATAAAATGCTTACTTAAAGCGCTCGTATCTGTTGAAATAGATCGCAGTTGAGCGCCACTAAAAATTTGATAAGGACTTGCCGCAGTCCCTGATCCAATCTCCGAATAGACGATTCCCGCAGGTTTTGATGAAGAGCAATTCGCTTGAGGTATCGAGCCAGAGACCTTGACACAGGTTGAAGCAAAAAGTATTTCTCCCGTAACCGCATCCTTAATTTGCAAACAAGCATTACTTGAAATAGAGCCGTGAATAAAAATACTGGGAGTACTGATTGGATTTTGCAAAGTCCCACTCAAGGTATAAAGACGGCAATTTTCAGGCACTCCTGCGCTATAAACTGGGGTTGCCGAATTGGCGGCAAACTGAGTCAAACAATGAGCGGTTTCGCCATTTTCATCTTGATAATTAAAATCCCACTGCCAAATCGCAGAAGTGTTATTAATAATACCATTGCCCACGTTGGAGCCGCTAAAGTTATACGCCCCATTGTCAAAAGAACCAGAAAGTCCTTTTTCCAAAATTTGCAATCCACAAGAAGATAAGAAAAATAAGAAGAATAACATTTTCATAAAAATCCCTTTCACTCTCTATCGTCTATTATAAGTGACAAATGAAAATCCTGAAGGAATAAGTGTTATTTTTTTACACCTTTTTACAAGTTTTTTTGTTATCGTAGTCCAAGTATGAAAAAAAATATTTATCATTACGCTCACTATCAAGATTACCTAAAAGATTTGTATCTTGCACAAGTCTCCCTCAATGCTCATTATACGCTCACAGATTTTGCAGATTGGCTGCAAATAAGTGTCTCCATGCTCAGCCAGGTACTCAATAAAAAACGCAATATTTCTCTTCTTGTCGCCAATAAAATTGCAAAAAAAATACCATTAAACCCAGAGGAAACTCTTTTTTTTAAAAACCTTATTACCTCACAACACTCTTCCAATAAAATAAAAAAAGAAAAGGCCAATCAAGATATTTTAGAAAAAAAACAAAAATCCTTGAAATCCTTTGATTTAAAAGATTTTGCCATTATTCGCGAGTGGCATTACCTCGCTATTCGCGAAGCTACTTTTATTCTGCCGATTGCAGTGCACGGAAGTAAAAAAAATCTGGCTGATTTCTTGGGACTATCTGAGGAAAAAATCACTGAAGCTTTAAAAAAACTTCTCTCTCTTGATCTGATTTTTGATGCTGGGGGTTTGTATAAAGCAACCGATACCTTTTTCACCGTGGAAAGCAAAGAGGCTTCCGCGGCTATTCAACATTATCATCGACAGATTTTAAAAGTTGCCGAAAGTGCCCTTGTGAAAGATCCCGATCAACGAGAATACTCAAGCCTTCTGCTTTCTATTAAAAAAGAGGATGTCCCAAAGGCAAAAAAACTCATTCAAAAATTCAGACAAGAATTTAATCAGCTCATGGTGCAAGACGGGGATCCAAATTGCCTTTATTGTTTTGCCACCCAGTTTTTTGAAATTTCTCAATAATTAATTTGTGTCAGATAAAGTCCATGCGCCGGTGCGACGATACCAAGGCGCGTTTCAGAAGGAATAAGAAAACTTTTTTCAATATCCTGTAAGCTTATTTTGCCTAAACCAATATTCCAAATAGCTCCCACGATAAGACGCACCATTTGTTTGAGAAAACCACTGCCATTAATTCTTAGTTCATAATATGAAGCCGGTAGATAAATATGATTCACATTATTTTTTATGTTAATCTCACACTCATAAATGGTGCGAACCGTGGATTTAACATCAGTTCCTTCGCAGTAATAGTTAAAAAAATCATGCTCTCCTAAAAAAAGAGCACAAGCTTTTTGCATCAGATCGATGTTAAGTTCTCCTTTTACATTAGGCATTGTCACCTCCTGAAAAGGAGAAAGAATTTCTTGATTGGTGAAAAGATATTTATATTCTTTATTTTTCGTGTCCGCAATCGGATGCCAATTTTCATCAGACAAATAGCAATCCCTCACTCTGACATCGCTAGGTAAGTGAGTGTTTATCGCTTTAAGTAAGCTATGGGCTTCAATGGAAAAAGGAGCTTCTACCTTTACAACTTGATGAAGAGCGTGAACTCCCGCATCTGTGCGAGATGATCCCATCGTTTTAAAATCTCTGCATTTGAAAATAATTTCAAGAGCCTTATCTAGCTCTCCTTGAATGGTTGCAAAATTTGAATTATTTTGAATTTGCCAACCGTAATACTTATAACCATTATAAGATAAAATAAGTTTATAGGACGTCACCTATTCTTCACCCATATCAAAGATTCCCTTAAATTTTTTGCGATTCATAACAAAATAAACAAGAGAAGCTACGACATAAAATAAAATAAAAGTTAAAAGAAAAAACTCTCTAAAGACAAATAAGAAAGTAACCAGAAGAAAGATAATTAAGAGAACAATTTTTCGATTATTTTTTATCCAATCCGATTTTTTAAAAGAAGGAAAAGGAATATTCGTAATCATTAAAATGGCAAAAAGAAGAATGTAAGCAAACGCCACGCGATTATCAACGGTGAAGCCTTGATTTAAATTAACCAAAATAGCACTCATAACTGCGGCAGCTGCTCCAGGGATAGGAAGTCCTTGAAAATAATTATCGGGTCCATGATCGATATTGGCATTAAATCTCGCAAGACGAAGAGCTCCACACAACAAATAAAGAAAACAAACGGCAACACCAAGACGGCCGAAATCACGCAAATAAAAATAATAGAAAATAAAAGAAGGAGCAATTCCAAAAGTAATAAGATCTGAGAGCGAATCAAATTGCTCTCCAAATACCGAAGATGTTCCGGTAAGTCTTGCAATACGCCCGTCCATTAAATCAAAAACTGCACCAATAAAAATAAGAATGCAGGCCCAGTGAAAATCACCTTTTGCAGCAGACAAGATGCTTAAAAAACCACAACCAATATTAAGCCCCGTTAAGGTATTTGGTAAAATAAATCCCATTTTTTTTATATCGTTCATGCGTACCCTTTATCTATTAAAATCGTTTGATTAGAGATTATCTTTGCATCTTTTATAATGTCAAATCCTTGATCTTCTACAACAACCGCAACTTTGCCTGCAAAGGGAATATACCCGATACGAGCCCCACTCAAAACATTATCTCCGGGTTGCATAAAATAACGAATATTCTTATCCCAAAGACTCGGAAAAAAAATAACTTTAATCATCTTCCCATTGGGAGAAATGCCCTCAATCTCAACTCTTCTATTTTTCTTTATTCGATTCATCTTATTTAATCGAATAAGATTTTTGCGCCCTTTATAACGAGTAATTTTGGTCACTCGAAAAGCACAAGGACTAAAAACACTCCATCCCCTCAAAAATCCCTGACTACATAAAAAATAAATATGGTTTTCGATTCTAAATATTTTCGCAAGTCTTCCTGTGATGGGTGAAAAAAGTGCTGGGGATTTTTTATTCTGTTCAAAATAGCTATGGCCTCTTCGGTAAAGAAAAAAAATCAGAGCATATAAACCAAGAACAATGAAAAAAAAGATGTAACTTGAAAAAAGAAAAAGACTCACTAAAGTAAGTAATACGTAGAGATGAAATTTAGGAGCTAAAAAACTATACCCCATCATTTTTTTGTACTAGTCATGATTGGAAATTCAAGTTCAATTGGTCTGAAATAAAATATGTCTTGCATGGTATTTCTTTGCAGAAGTTGGCTACTTATTTTTTTAAAATTCTCTTTAAGGGTTTGATAAGAAGGAATATAGTCAAAGTCGCTCATCGCTTCTCCAAAGACAAGCCCTTCTAACACAAGATCTTTTTTAAGAACCATTTTTTTACTTTTTTCTTCATTTTTCCACGAATAAACAAACACCTCATTTTTAAAAGCATTTGTCATCCAACTCCCTTCGTGAATACCTGCTAAAAAAGGAATTTCATAATGGTAGAATGAATATACTTTTATTCCTTCTATTTTCAAAAGATCCATTAACCCCTGCGAAAGGCGCATTCCAGTATAAGAGCCCGGCCCCGCCGCCCAAAACAAATCGACACCTCGCAAAGTTAAATTGTATTTATGTAAAATTTCATAAAGCCGAAAATGAAAAACTGCCGATGGTTTTTCATCATTAATCTCAACCCATTCAAGAAAACTATCTTCATAAAATAAGCCTATCCTTGCAGTATAGGCTGTATCAATAAGAAGCGAATAGGAATTAGAAGATGAAGCGTTTAACATCATTATAAAGTGCAAAAACCATTAAAAGCATTAAGAGAGAAAAACCTACTTGCTGGGCAATGACTAATTTTTTTCGTGAAAGTGGCCCCCCATTAAGTAGCTCAAAAAAGATAAATAAAATATGCCCACCATCTAGCACTGGTATGGGCATTAAATTAAGAAGTCCCAAATTAATTGAAAAGATTGCCATCAAGCTTAAAAAAGAAGTGATGCCAATATCGAAAGTCTCTTGAGCAATTTTACCAATCGCTAAAGGGCCTCCTAATTGATTCAAAGCAGCTTCGCCAAAAAGTAATTTTTTCAATCCAAATCCAACTGCCGTTAACCCCTTAAAGGTTTTATTGATGGCATAAGGAATTGATGAGAATAATCCAACACCACTTCGCTTTACCTTATTTAATTCTGGTGAATGATAGTAGTTACTCACTCCAATTCGCATTGTTTGCTGATCTTTTTCTCCCATCATCTTGGGAGTGACCGCCAAATCAATTAATTGATTTTTTCTTAAAACCTTAAGAGCCAAAGGTTCACTGCCCTTACTTTTTTCTACGACATCTTTAAAATCAAAAAAGCCATGCAGCTCAACTCCCGAAACACTGATAAATAAATCATTAGTTTTTATTCCAGCATCAGAAGCGGGAGTTTTATCCATAACCTGATCAACCACTAAATCCGCAGGATAAAGCTTTAAGTTTTTAAGAATAAAATCCATTTTATCTATTTGATCAATTGCAAACTCTTGTTTATCTGCAAACGCAATATTTTTTTCAAGTACTGGCTCTGATATTTTTCCTGAATAGGCATAAAGTTGATAGGTATTGTTCGTTGAAGCCAAAAGATCTTCAAGTGAAGTTGCATGATTAAATTTACTATTTTGAGTGAGAATAAAAAGATTGGCATTTTGATCAACAAGAAGAGGAAGCCTTAATGGGCGACTTTCAGTTTGTAAAAGTTTTTCAAACTCCGTTGCCGTTAGTTTCATTTCTAGTTTTACAAGCTCATTTTTTCTCTTCACCACAATTGAAGTAATTTCTTGAAGATTAATAATATCTGAAAAACTACTTAAATCTTTGTCGTTTACTTTTTCAATAATATCAGCAGATCGAAATCCCTTTGCATAAAGCTGATCGGTTTCTTTAATCATCCCCATCTTCGCTTCTGGCACTGTTTCTCCATTGAGAGCTAATGCCCAGTATAAAATAAAAGCTAAAATAAAATTTGCCAGTGGCCCCGCAGCCACAATCCAAAAACGTGCCCATTTTGATTTAAAAGTATAAGCAAAAGATCTTTGCGACGAATCAATTTTATCGGCATTCATCGGATCATCGCCAAACATTTTGACATAGCCACCAAGAGGAATAAGCGAGAAAGCATATTCCGTATCGCCTTTTTTGGTTTTAAATAATTTAGGCCCAAATCCAATCGAAAAAGTTTCAACCCGAACGCCAAAATAACGAGCGACAAGAAAATGCCCTAGTTCATGAAAGAAAACCAAAGGCCCCAAAAATAATAAAAAAATGAAAACACCCTGTAACATTTATATCTCCTAATTTATCCAAGGATAGAGATCCGCCACCACACTCACAAAAATGGGGCCCGCTAAAAGCAAACTATCAATTCGATCATACACTCCGCCATGTCCTGGAATCAGAGAAGAGCTATCTTTTATCTTAAAGTATCTTTTAATTCTCGATTGTACCAAATCACCTAAAAGGCTACAAAGCGCAATAAATGCCATAATAATAACCGTTGAAAGATTAATAAAATGAGTAAAGTTATACCAA
>CAYQEW010000032.1:0-14334 GCA_964416605.1 uncultured Bacteriovoracaceae bacterium
AAATGCCATAATAATAACCGTTGAAAGATTAATAAAATGAGTAAAGTTATACCAAAAAATACTTGTGATAATCGCAGAAGTCATTATTCCACCAAGTGCTCCCTCTACGGTTTTGTTGGGACTTACTTCGGGCCATAGTTTAGTTTTTCCCCATTTCGAACCAATAAACCACGCCGCCATATCTGTAATATAAGTCACCATTAAAACCGCAATAAGGAGATATTCCCATTTACCGTAGTGAAATAATTTAGAGATACTCATAAAAGGAAAAAGCACGATGACAGAACTCGTAAAACTTAAATATTTAACAGGATAGTGGTTCTTAATAATAAAAAATAAACGAGGATAAAAAAGAAGAATCACTAAAAAAATATTGAGAAAAATAGATAGATTTTGAAAGATCGCAAAAACAGGTGAAGCACTGGCAAAAAAATTAAAATAAATAAAGCAGCTCAAAAATATAATTTGAGAAAGAACATAATTTTTACTCTTGCGTGTTTTAGAGTAAAAATTAATAAAAATCTCATCTAGAGCCAAGACCCCAATTATTCCGAGTAAGCCCAATGAATAGAATTTTCCGAGCTTGATCACGCCTGTTAGGATAATCAGTAGTAGAATGCCGTATACAATACGCTCTTTATTTTTATAAATTAAGTTCAAGGTTTTCTCCTCACTTTATATTGCCAAACCTTCTTTCTTTTTTATTAACCTCTTCTATAATGGAATGAAATTCCTTCTCTGTAAAATCAGGCCAAGCAGTGTTGGAAAAATAAAGTTCGGCATAAGCTATTTGCCAAAGAAGAAAGTTTGAAATGCGCACATCTCCACCAGTTCTAATCAAAAGATCAACTTCTTCAACGCTATTTTGTTTTAACCATTCATCAATATCATTTTCAGTTATCTGGTCTTTTTTGATTTCGTTGACGCAACGACAGATCTCTTGTTTTGCCCCATAGCCAAAAGCAAAATTGAGTTTTAATTCCGTGCATAAAGAAGATTTTTTTTCTAAATCGTGAATGAGATCAATTGTTTCTTTAGGCAAAAAACTATAGTCACCAATAATTTTAAAACAAATATTATTTTCGATAAGAGAGATTGATTCTCTAATCAGATATTTATGGAGTAATTTAAAAAGATTATTTTTTTCATTTTGAGGACGCGAAAAGTTTTCGATAGAAAAAGCATAGAGTGTTAAAACTTCAATCTTTTGCTTAAGTGCCGCATTGATGATCTTTCGTACATTCGCCGTCCCTCGAACATGTCCCCAGATTCTCGGTCGATTGCGATGAGTGGCCCAACGACCGTTGCCATCCATAATGACAGCAACGGATTTTAACGCATTATCCATATAATCAAACAGTCATCAATTCGTCTTCTTTTGATTTTACAATCTTGTCGACTTGAACAATATATTTATCAGTTTGTTCTTGAATTTTTTCCTGTAATTTTTTTGATTCATCTTCTGAAATTTTTTTATCTTTTTCAGCTTTCTTCACAATTTCATTTTGATCGCGACGGCTATTGCGAATATGAACCTTCGTGTCTTCGCCATTTCTCTTTACATCTTTTACAAGTTCTTTTCTTTTATCTTCGGTGAGAGCTGGAAAAGACATGCGAATAAGATTTCCATCACTCGATGGAGTCACTCCTATGTTGGCGCCAAAAATGGCTTTTTCAATAGCACCTATCAGCGATTTATCAAAAGGTTGAATTTGTAAAAGTCTTGCTTCAGGAGTTGAGATTTGTCCGACCTGTTTAATGGGAGTCGGTGTGCCATAATAATCAACCATGATGCCATCTAAAACATTGGCAGAAGCTCTTCCTGTACGTACTTTCGATAAATTATGATGCAGAACTTTGAAATATTTTTCTGAATCCTCTTGCAGTGCTTTTAAAATTTGATCAATCATTTTCTACTCCTTGGAAATAAGGGTTCCGATTGTTTCACCCTTGATTGCTTTTAAAATATTACCTTCTTCAAACATATTAAAAACTAAAATATTCATTTTGTTATCCATACACAGCGTGATAGCCGTGGAATCCATAATTTTAATTTCTTTATTGAGAACATCTAAATAGGTCAGTTTATCAAACTTAACCGCATTTTTATTTTTCATGGGATCACAGTCGTAAACACCATCGACTTTGGTAGCCTTCATAATAATGTTTGCATTGATCTCATTGCCTCGAAGTGCGGCAGTTGTATCTGTCGTAAAATAAGGTGCTCCAACTCCGGCACCAAAAATAACCACTCTTTTCTTTTCCAAATGACGAACGGCGCGTCTGCGAATATAGGGTTCTGCTACCTGTCTCATGTCAATCGCTGACATCAGTCTAGTGGGAACACTTAATTGATCAAGTGAATCCTGAAGCGCCATGCAATTAATCATTGTGGCGATCATGCCCATATAATCGGAAGTTGAACGATCCATTCCCACCGTAGCACCAGCTACTCCGCGGTGAATATTTCCACCTCCAACAACCACACCAATTTCTACGCCTGTATCCAAAGCTTTTTTAATTTCCAAACTCAGCGTTTTCAGTTTCACTGGATCTATTCCATAACCACTATCACCTGCTAGAGCCTCTCCAGAAAATTTTAGCAAAACGCGTTGATACTTCATAATTCCCCTCAAAAAAAAGGGCTCCCGAAGGAGCCCATTCTGGTTTTAGTTATTCATCATCTTTGCAACTTCTTCTGCGAAGTTGTCTTCTTTTTTCTCAATCCCTTCACCTAGTGTAAACTTGATGAATTTATTGATCGTAATCGTGTCTCCCAATGTCTCACTTACTTTTTTCGTAAGGTCTTTCACTGTGATATCTGGATCTTTCACAAATTTTTGCTCAACTAAACAAACATCCGTCGCAAGCTTCTGAAGCTTGCCTTCAACGATTTTGCCAATCATGTTTTCTGGTTTACCTTGCTCTTTTAATTGAGCAGTATAAATATCAGCTTCTCTTTTTTTGAAATCTTCATCAATTTCACTTGCTACCACAAATTTAGGATCAGCAGCAGTTACATGCATACAAACATCTTTCATATACTCTTGAAAAGTTGGGTTTGTGATTGTATCTGCTTTAGTTGTGGTAAAATTAACGAGCACGCCAATTTTACCACCGTGCACGTAAGTTCCATTCGTGTTGGTTCCAGCAATTGGAAGAGTCGCAAATCTTCTGACCGCAATCTTCTCACCAATTTTTAAAGTAAGTTCACTCACTTTATCAGCAAGAGTCATACCGTTTGTTAATTTTGTGGTCAGTAAATCATCAACACTTACTGGAGTATAATTAAATACTTGATCCGCAACCGTTGATAACAACTCTTGGAAATCAGTGTTTTTCGCAACGAAATCAGTTTCGCAGTTTACTTCAACCACGACACCCATTTTATTATTCACAAATGTTCCAACTAAACCATCTGCCGCAATACGACCTTGTTTTTTCGCCGCTGCCGCAAGACCTTTCGTTCTTAAATAATCAATTGCTGCTTCAAAGTCGCCGTTAACTTCTGCAAGAGCTTTCTTGCAATCCATCATTCCTGCGCCAGTTGTTTCTCTTAATTTTTTTACACTTTCTGCTGTTATCATACTCATATTTCCTTCATTAATTTTTTATAAATCTTCGTCTTTTAGCTCAATGTCTTTCTCATATTTTTCAAGAATTTCTTTTTCAAGAGCTGCATCACGATCAAAAGTTCCATCTTCATTTTTCTTTTTCACATTGCGGCTACCTTCAGAAACAGCGTTTGAAAAATACTCAGTAAATAATTTAATTGATTTAATCGCATCATCATTTCCTGGAACAACATAATCAACATCTGTAGGATCACAGTTTGTATCTGTAATTGCCACAACAGGAATCCCTAGATTTTTTGCTTCTTTCACCGCAATTCTTTCATTGTCCGGATCAACGATAAATAAAGCACCTGGAAGTTTTCTCATTTCTTTAATCCCACCAAGGTTCTTTTCAAGTTTCACCATTTCTTTTTCAATTTTAGACTGCTCTTTTTTAGTAAGAAGTTTAAAATCGCCATTTTCTTTCATCTTCTCAACTTTGCGAAGTTTATCAATTGAAAGAGCAATTGTTTTATAATTGGTAAGCATTCCACCTAACCAACGGTTAGTGATATGAAATGCGCCACAAGCTTCAGCCGCTTTTTTTACTGCATCTTGAGCTTGTCTTTTTGTAGCTACAAATAAAACACCCTTTCCTGATGCTGCAGTTGTCTTCAAAAATTCATAAGCATTGCTTGCAAGCGGAACAGTTTTCGTTAGATCGATGATGTAAACACCTTCTCTCTCGCCAAAAACATAAGGCTTCATTTTAGGATTCCATTTCTGCACTTGGTGGCCGAAATGCGCTCCTGATTCTAACAGGTCTTTAACTTCTAACTTTGTACTCATTTTTTTCTCCTTTGTTGGTTCCCACAAACCACCCTTTCCCCTTAACCATTAAGAGGACCAACACTTTTCTAGGTGGCTGATTTTTGATGCTTGTATTTAACATAAAGATGGCTTAAGTGCAAGTATTTGCCTGTTTGCCTGTTATTGTCTAGTGTTTAGTAAAGCTTTGGTTTCCTCTGAAAAAAAAGACGAGAAAATTCCATCTTGCAAACTATCGCTTTTCTGACTGGCAATTCCAACAAGCTCCCAATTTCCCCTAGTCTGACGACAGTAAAGAGGGCCCCCCCGGAATCACCCTTGTTAACGACTATTCCCTTGACATAAATCTCACAAGAAGAACTCTCCTCGTGAGCGCTTTGAGAGTTGAAATATTTTTTTCCAGGAACGATGCATTCCACCTTCGAAATCGGAACGATTATTTCTTTTGGAGTTATCATAAAATTTTTATCTAAACTTCCAAATCCTTCTAATTTGCATTCTGTAAATTTTGATAGTTCTGTTTTATTTATATTGATCGAAGATATTTTATTTTTTTCAAATAACATAAATTCTTCCAACAAATCTATTTTGGCAATATCTCTTGCAAGGAAGGCTGGAGCCAACTCCAACGCATCTACCGCTTTCGTTGAGATACGATAAGAGCTTTCAATCATTGACAATAATTTGCGATGATCAACCTGATGAATCTTGTAACTATCTTCTTTAAAAAGATAACCTCTGCTAAAATTTTCTTGAATACACTGCCTCATATCTTTGTCTTGATCACACAAAGAACTCAGCCCATCTTTTTTTCTCAAGCCACATCCTGCCACAAAAGGAAAAACTCTTTTCACAGAGCCAGGTGATAAGGCTGATATCGGTGAAATGCAATGATCCGCAGTGATTATTTGTCGATCGTTTACAAGCACGCCCGTACAACTATGAGTTTGAAACGTATTATCTTGAAGCTCTTCATAAAAAAACAGAAGGCAGGTATTGGCTTCAAAAGCCCAGATAGACAAACTTTGAAATAATAAAAAAATCTTAATCCATTTCATAAGAATTTATTTTAGCAGCAAAAAAAAGAAACACCATAACATTAGTAATTATTACAGGAAGGCATCAATCTTCATTATTATAAGTTGTCTTTAATCATTAGTTATTGTATCAGGAGTGTGCATGTTTAAGGTATTTATTACATTATTCTTTTTTAACCAACTCTTTGCTGCTGATGTGGGGAAAAGAATTTCTTTATACTCTTTAAATGTTTTTGAAAAAATAAATGCTCTAGGACTTATTAAACACTACGGTAAAATTAATCAGAACTGTTTTTTCAAACACAGCGATCGCAGTACTTTTATTGACTGGAACAACGAACTGTCTTGGAAAGAAGCTTTGCAAAAGCTACAAAACCAAGCGAAGCCTTACTTAATCTATGAATTAAAATCCAGTTTCCAATTGCGCGAAACCCTAGAAGAAGACAAAGAAGTATCTCGCAATAATCAATTTTTAGTCGATTCTGACTTCAATAGTTTTAAGCAATTTTACAATAGCAAGTTAGGGGGCAATCTTTTTTTTCTCTATAAAGAAAATTCTTTTCAAAATGCTGGTTTCTCCAAAGTAAAATCCTATGTCATGACTCTCAATCACTCTTTAAGCCATGAGGATTTTTTTCTTTTCAATGACCAAACGGATTTAGAAGAGCTCACTTTATTTATCAAAAAAATTATACTGAAAAAAAAGTTTCAAGGCTCATTACAAGGTTTTTCGGTTCATTACCCTATCGATAACGAGACACTTCAAAAAATAAGCGATTTTTACTATCAAGAAATGAAAGATAAAAAAATAGTTTTTGTCGAGCCTCTTCCTCGTGATGAAAAAGACAATCATCAAAATGATTCAGTCACTGTCTTTGACTATAAAAAAGCGGAATTAGTGTGCTTAAAACCTAATACTTCTCCTACTCCGCATCAAATCTCTTCGCCGACTCCCATGCATCACTCGAAAAAAGTTTCGACTAAAAAACAGGGGCAATGCCCCATTAAAATCTAAAAAAGATTATTTATGCGCAGCAAATATTTCGCGAGGTTTCGATCCTTGAGCGGGCCCCACTACCCCTTTTTGCTCCATTTCCTCAATGAGATTCGCCGCGCGGTTATAGCCAATGCGCAACCGTCTCTGTAAAAAAGAAGCAGAGGCTTGATTGTATTGCACCACCACTTCCACCGCTTGATCGTAAAGAGAAGCGGTTTCATTGACGAGGACCGATGTTGTGCCTTCAGAATTTTCTTCCTGTTGGTTTTTTTCGATGAACTCTATGGCGTCTTCATCAAACTCTTGAGGAATGGCGGTTAGTTTATCCATCAGTTTATCAATTTCATTTTCATCAATATAAGCTGAATGCATGCGCTCCATCTCAATGCCCGATTTAAAAAGCATATCTCCCATACCCAAAAGTTTTTCCGAACCAGGTCTGGTTAAAATTGTTTTTGAATCCTGAGAAGAAGTCACGCGAAAGGAAACGCGAGTGGGAAAATTATTTTTAATAAGTCCTGTAATAACGTCGACACTCGGACGCTGAGTCGCAAGAACAATATGAATCCCTGAAGCGCGCGCCTTAGCGGCTAAACGACACACACTATTTTCAATATCTTTGCCATGTTTAGAAAGAATCAAATCGGCAAACTCATCGATCACAATCACGATATAAGGAAGATCTTTTAAATGAGTATTTTTAATCTTCTCATTATAGCCTTCAATATTGCGCACTCCCATTTCTTTAAGCAGGGTATAACGCCTCTCCATTTCTTCTGTGGCCCACAACAGAGCCAAGCTCACTAGTTTGGGCTCTGTCACAACAGGTAAACACAAATGAGGAAGCTTGGAATACTGAGCGAGTTCAAGTTGTTTCGGATCAATCAAAATTAGTTTCATTTTTTGTGGCGATTGCTTAATCAGCAGTGAAACGAGCAAGGTGTTAATAAAAACGGACTTCCCAGCCCCGGTTGCTCCCGCAACGAGCATATGGGGCATCTTGGCAAGATCGACCACTGCGGCCTCGCCAAAAGCATCTTTACCCATACACACTGGAAGAATCATTTTATTTTCATTAAATTTTTGAGATTTTAAAACCTCATCAAGAAGTATCACTTCGCGCGGATTTCGAGGAATTTCTACCCCTATGGTGGTGCGGCCTTTAAGAGGATACACCATCCGAATAGGAGCACCACTGAGAGCGAGAGAAAGGTCATCTTGAATCGTCGTGACTTTGGAAACACGCACGCCAGAGCCCAGCTCAAGCTCAAAGGTATCCACGACGGGCCCCTTGAGGATATTAATGACTTTTGCCTCAATTCTGAATTCAGCTAATTTGGCTTCGAGGCGCGCAATCAAATCCTCAAAATAGGCTTGATTAGGGCCAATCACTCGCGGAGGATTTTTTTGCTGAATTGTTTTAATCAGTTCTTCGCTTGAGAAAAAAGGAACAATCTTTTTTTCTGCTTTAACAGGAGTTGTTTCTGGAATGATCTCGGTGGTTTCTGTTTCTGTTTCTGTTTCTGTTTCTGTTTCTGTTTCTGTTTCTGTTTCGTGAATAATATGGACAATCGGCTCTTCGTCAATCATCACTGGTTTATCTTCTTCCTCAAAAAGAATCGGAAGATCTTCTTTAATTTCCAACTCTTCTTCTTCCTCATCGGGCGCGTGATATTCAAGTGAGACTTTTTGCGTCAAGGGTTCTTGAACAATATCTTCTGAAGAAACGGGAATCGTTGGCTCAAGGGTTTCAAACTTTTTAAATAAATGAGGGTGATGCTTATAAAGATAAAAAACAACGCCCCCTGTTCCCAATAAAAACATCAAAACTCGACTGAGCACACTTGCCGATTCCCACCAAAAAAAACCTAAACTCATGGGAAGAACCGCAAACAATAAACACCACAAACTCACAGCCAACAGGGTTTTATAGATCCAAGAAGGATTTTGGTACCATTCTTTTTTAACAGCCAAAAGATGTATCAACCAAAGCACCATCAAAATAACAAAATAAAATCCCACGCTAAAAAAGAGAGAATCTGTACACGTTTTAAACAGATAGACAAAATAAGGTGTCGAAAAATGAGACGAATCAACTGTATAGAAACTATCAAAAGGCAGAAAAGAACAAGCGTAGAGAACAAGGGAGAAACACCCTAAATAAACTAACCAATACTCTTTTTTGAAGATTTTACTCATAATTAGTTAATTTTATTACTGAATAAGAAAAGATTCTAGCAGGCATTTTGTGCAAATTTTTTATACACCCAGTGTAAATTTTACACCCCACAGCCTTTTTGAATGCAAAAAATTCTATCACCCCTGATAATGAGACTATCAACCTTGGAGAAAAAAATGAAAAAGATGTTAATACTTTCAGCACTACTGGTTTTAAGCGTGTCTTGTGGCAAGACCAAAAAGAACACAATCAGTGCCAATTCTGGGGGCTATAACACAACTCAAAATTTAAATCCTGAAAAACCGACTTATTCCGATGATCCGAAATACCATTTCACACAATATGCGGATATTCACTATCGTCTGGATCAACTAGAAGATAAGCTTGAAGCTTATGGGATTGGAATTTCAGCGGAAAGAGTTTTCGATAGCTTTGAAGATCATGTTATCCTTAATCGCAGAGGTAAAAAAAGACATAGAATCCTCAAAAGACATCTGCCTAATATCTATCGCAAGGTTTGCCAAAAGCATCCAGAAAGAAAAAGCTGTCAGCAAAAAAGATTTTTTGTGCCAGTGCTTCCAGAAGCTTGTGATAATTTAGTGCAAACAAATGTAACTCTTAGTGTAAAACAAAAAGTATACTCTGCATCTGATTTGCAAGCGATTACTGAACTTGTGAATGACTATAATACTTACGCAACAGACTACTATCAAGCTCACGTGGGCTTAGCCGACGAACAATGTCTTGATATTGAAAGAGGTAAAGCAGTTGCCTATGAGTTAGAAAAAATGGTGGGTAGTTTTTCAGCGGCAACAGCGGGAACGACTACAACATCAGCGCAAAAGTAGAATTGAGCGAATCCCTAAAAGCAGGGCAAATGCCCAAAAGATCCAAGTGATAAGGGGAATATTGGAAAAAGAATCAATATTCCCACTTTGAATCATCAAAGCCCCTACTAACGTAAATACTCCAATCAAAAAACTTAATCCCAAAAAAATAAATGTGCGCGAAAGGCGCTGTAAAACCATATCTTGATCTTTGAGCGAAAACTCTAAAGCATATTTATTTTTAGCAAGATGACGTAAGCTCCAACGCAAATGGCGAGGCAAAATACGGAACAATTCCGTCATATCTTTACTCACCCACATCAGTTCATTTTTGATATGATCCGTCGAAAAATTATTGGCGATAATTTTTCCCAAATCCTGTGAGAGCACTTCAAAAATATTGATTTTAATATCTAGAGCTTTGCCCACACCATCCACGGTCACAAGGGCACGCACCAGGGTAAACCACTCATTGGGCAAGTAAAGACGATGCTTGGCTAGAGTTTTAAAAATTGTATTGAAAAGATCATTAATATTAACGTCCTCAACATCTAAACCAATAAAAGCCGAAAGAGCGTCCTGCACGTCGCGAATAAGCTCCTCATCATCGGGCATTTCGTCATACTCCGCCACATCGAGAAGTTCATACACTAGATTCGTGTAATCATATTTCACGAGGGAATACAAAATACCAATCAGCTTTTCGCGCGAGCGTTTGCCCATCGTGCCCATGAGACCAAAATCAATAATGCCCACTTTGCCACTATCCAAAAGAAAGAAATTTCCGCTATGTAAATCCGCATGATAAAAACCATCCGCCAGCAAACTCTGCACGAACATAAAGACACTGCGCTGAACAATTTCTTCTTTTTTTATAGGTAAGTTTGGATTATCAAAATCAACTTTTTCAAAGGAAGTGCCCGAAAATTTTTCGAGCACCAGAACCTCGGCACTAGAATATTCTTTATAGATTTTAGGCACGATAAAAAGATCATCGGCGCCATGCTTTGCAATATTGCGTCCCATGCGCTCACAATTCATCGCCTCAAGCAAAAAATTAAGTTCCAGATTTAAACTTTTATGAAACTCAATTAGAAGTCGCTTGATCCCTAAATATTTTAAGTCGGGCACAACTTTTTCCAATTGATTCACGATAAAATGAAGGATTTCAAAATCAGTTTTAATCTGTTTTTTAATTCCCTTTTTTTGAACTTTAATAACTACTTTTTCACCGCTTAAAAGTGTGGCCTCAAAAACCGAGCCAATCGACGCCGAGCCAATTGGAATAGGATTCACAGACGCAAATTTTTCTTGCAGAGGACAGCCAATACTTTCTTCAATAATCTCTTTTGCCACCTCAAAATTCATCGGCTGCGCGTTGGAAAGCAGTATCTTCATCTCACTAATAAAGTCTTCAGGGAAAATATCTTCACGCGTCGAAAGGAGCTGTCCAAGCTTAATAAAGCTTGTGCCAAGTTCTTCAAAACTTAAACGCATGCGATAACCTAGAGCATGGTGATAGCCCTGTGAGTTTTCGAGTTCGCTCAGCGCCTTTTCAATTCTTGCTTTCGGAAGAGCAAACCCAGGGATAACTTGGTGTAGACTAGATTTTATGATAAACTCATCAAATCCATTTTTGGCAAAAACAGACAAGATCTCTCTTGTGCGCGAAAGATTTTGAATGGTTCGTCCTAGACCAAAGCCTGTTTTTATTAAATCCATAGAGGGATTATATAGGAATTTATTTAGAGGGCAAGAAATGCTATTTTTTCTTTTAATACTACTTAGTTCTCAAGGTATTTATGCTTCGCAAGAATTATGCGGAAGATGCGCCTTTATTAATGACGAAAAAATTTTTATCGATTCCAGCTCCTATGCCAAGGGAGAAGGACTGCGCCCCTATCTTGAAAAAGACAAAACCGCCATTGCCCTTTTAGATCAGTATCAAAAAGGTCTGCGCACCAATTGGGGCAGAACCAGTTTAGGGCTCACTGGAGTCGGACTCATCGCCTATGGTGTATTGTCCGGCAGTAAAAAAAGTGGCGCTTTCACGAAAGAAACAATGATGGGAACAGGAATTGGTCTCCTTATTCTCAATTATTTTTTAGGTAAAACCGCCGAATATCAAAATGAAAAAATTCTTCATCAGTCGATTAATGAGTATAATAAATCCAAACTCCCTAAAATATATTTTGCTCCTGCGATTCAAAGTGATCAAAATTATGAAATGGGAATTGGCATAGAAAAAAAATTTTAGGACAAGTATGAATTGTTATAAATGCGCCAAAGAACTAACGCTCAAAACTGATCAAATTATTTCAAGACAAGAAGTCTGTCCTCATTGTTTTTCCAGTATTCATGCTTGTTTTCAATGCTTCTTCTATGATAAGAATAGTTATAACGAATGCAAGGAACCCATGGCAGATCGCATAACAGACAAAGAAAAAGCAAATTTTTGCGATTTCTATAAAATAAAAACGGACACCCAAAACCTGCAAGATGCTAAAGCTGCTGCACTCAAGGCGGCAATGGATTTGTTTAAAAAATAAAGGAACTATATGGAACATCCAATGACCACGCAAGGTTATCAAACCCTGCAAAATGAACTCGAAAAACTGATTAAGGTTGAGCGCGAAGAAATAAAACAGGCTATTCAAGAGGCACGTGAATTGGGCGATCTCAAAGAAAATGCGGAGTATCATTCTGCTAAAGAAAAACAGGCGCAGATTGAAGGGCGCATTATGGAAATTCAAGGTAAAATCGCCCACGCCAAAGTGATCGATCTTGCGACGGTAACCTCCGATCATATTGTCTTTGGCGCCATCGTGACTCTTTTTGACGAAGAAAAAGATTTAACAATTACTTATCAAATTGTCGGCGAAGATGAAGCGAAAACCGATCCAAGGAAAATTTCTTACCTCAGTCCCATCGCTCGCGCCCTGATTGGCAAAAGTGAAGGCGACGAAGTTGTGGTCAAAGCACCCAAGGGCGATATTTATTATCAAGTAGAAAAAGTTGAGTACCGAAAATAATTTTTGGAGTGATCCAATAAGTTCTCTCTTTAGTAAAAAAACGCCGGCCTATGTGGCAAAGCTTAATGAGGCTGGCTACCGCACACTCGAAGATTTGCTCTCGCTCCTTCCTTTACATCAAAAAAAAATCACTCTAGGAAGTGATATCTCAAAACTTGAAATCGGCGATTATATTCAAGATAAAGGCAAAGTTTTAAATTATAAATGCGTGCCTCTTTATCATGCCAAAGGAAAAAGAGTTTTTGGCAAATCGCGTGTGACTCTTTTTAAATGCCAAGCTACGGTGAAATCGGATCTGACTCATCATGAAGTCACTCTGACTTGGTATAATGCCTATCCCAATATTCCTAAAATTTTAGCAAGCTCTGATCTTCTTTGTTTTACGGGCCCCATCCGCGAAGTGGCGGGTTTTAAACAAATTGTGAATCCTAAAATTATAAAAGATTTTGTCTTTATGACAGAAGATAAAGCGATGCATCTTGATTACCCAACGGTTAATCATGTTCCCGGAACAAGTATTGCAGAACTTTTTGAAAAAATAAATCTTCATTACTGGGACACGATTCCTGAGATTATTCCTGCCTGCTCTGCTCTCACTCACAATCCGACAATAAGTCGCAGCGAGGCTTTTAAAATCCTTCACGGCAAAAAAATGGGAGAAAAAAAACAAGCGGAAGAAAAACTTATCTATGATGAATTTATAAGCGATCAATTAAAACTCAAAGCGCGCAGATCAAAAGTTCTCAAATTAGAAGCCATCAAAATTGAGTCCTCAGAGGAAGAATTAAAAGAACTCGCGAGTCTTCTTCCTTATCAATTAACGACTGATCAACAAAAAACCATGGTACATATTCTCTTTGATATTAAACAAGGGCATCCCATGATGCGTATGGTGCAAGGTGATGTAGGGTGTGGCAAAACCTCTATTGCTCTTTTAAGCGCCCTACTTTTTATGAAACGTGGTTTCCAAGTGGCGCTCATGGCTCCAACGGAAGCTCTGGCCAGTCAACACGGCGAAACCTTTGCGCCCTATTTAGAAAAATTAGGGCTTAAATTTCATCTCCTTTTGGGCAGTACCAAAGTCAAAGAAAGAAGAATCATCTTAGAAGATCTGGCGCAAGGAAATATAACTCTCATCATCGGCACCCATTCTCTTTTTCAAGATAGCCTCATCTATAAAAATTTAGGTCTGGTCATCATTGATGAGCAACATAAATTTGGCGTGGATCAACGCATTCGTTTAACCAATAAAGGAAAAAATCCGCACTCGCTTATTATGAGTGCCACTCCGATTCCGAGGACTCTCAGTTTGGTGCAATACGGTGATCTCGATATCTCGATTATTAAAACTCTTCCCACTGGCAGAAAGGGTGTGCAAACTCGCATTGTGCAACTGTCTCATTATCCTAAATATTTAAGCTTTATGATGACGCGTTTAAGTCTTGGTGAGCAAGCCTATATCGTCACTCCGGCCATTATTGATAATCCCGAAATGGATTTAAAAAATGTCGAAGTGGTTTTAGAAAATTACACCAAGGCTTTTCCGATGTACACTGTGCGCGCCTTACACGGCAAAATGAAGGCCCATGAAAAAGAAGAAGTGCTCACGGCATTTAGTAAAAATGAAGTGCATCTTCTGATCAGCACTTCCGTCATTGAAGTGGGAATCAATAATCCCAATGCCACAATTATGGCAATCTATAATCCAGAACGTTTTGGTCTCAGTTCTCTGCATCAGCTCAGAGGACGGGTTGGAAGAGCGAGTAAGCCGGGCTTTTGTTTTTTACTGTGCGATAAAAATATTAGCCAAGAAAGTTTACAGCGCATTAGTATTATCGAAAAAACCACCGATGGTTTTATTATTGCCGAAAAAGATTTAG
>CAYQEW010000033.1:0-14187 GCA_964416605.1 uncultured Bacteriovoracaceae bacterium
TAGCGCGCCAAGTATCAGACTAAAAGTGTCTATCTTTAAAATCTTGTCATACTTAACTCCTCATTTCATAATTAATTGTTAAGATTAACGACAACAATACTGTGAGGTAATAGATGATCAAAAAAATTCTGCTTTTATGTTTAGTTTTGACAGGACTGTCAGTCTCTGCTCAAAACGTTCGACAATTTGGGTATTCCTTTAACAACACTCATGCTTTTTTTGAAGGCGCAGAGTTAGGGCCCACAATCATTAAAGATAAATATACAAAATACAATGCACTCTTCTTTTTAAATGGTTACTATAACCAAAATCCTGTTGTCATCAAAACTGGGGTTAATCGAGACGAAAGACTTTCAAGCTTTGTTACCAATCATACTGGGGTAAATTTCGGGGCTACTTTTTTCCTAAGCCCAAGATTTCAAATTGGTGCAAGTGCCGATTTCGTGAATGCGACAATCAACGTTTTCAATAACTACAATCCTACTGCTGTAGGGGCTTTTTCTTCTGTAGTTCGCGAAGACAAAGCTTCTGCCATAAGTGATATCTACATCATGGCAAAATATAAACTCGGTGATTTTGACAAAAATTATTCTTTTGCCCTCATCCCAAGCTTTCGTGTTCCGACAGGAGATAAAGACTCATTCACCACAGATAACAGCATTGGAATGGGCTTAGATCTTGCTATGGATTACAAACTAAGTTTTGCCCAAATTGGAGCCAGTGTTGGTTACCACTACGCAAAAGACGCTGTTTATATTATTCCTAACTCTCTCACTGGGGTTGGCGATATCACAACCGATCTAGATTATTCTCAAAAAAGCCTTAATATGGTTGAACTTACTAAAACAGGGGCACTGGGACTTTCTTTTACGTCGCCACATGGTGCGATTGTGACTGATTCGGCAGCTTCTGCAACCCATTTAGCAACGGGAGAGCTTGTTCTTCCTGAGGCGGTAAGCGTTTCTTTTGATGGAAAAAATCTTAAGACAATTATTGAACTAGCTAAAGAAAAAGGAAAAGCAACAGGCGTTGTGACGGATACTCGAGTGACGCACGCCACACCTGCCGCTTTTGTCAGTCATGTTGCTAATCGCAAAATGGAAAATGAAATCGCTGAACAAATTGTTGCTTTAAAGCCTGATATCGCCTTGGGAGGAGGTCTTCGTCATTTTCTTCCTCAAAGTAATGAAAAAAGTAAGCGAAAAGATGAACGCAATTTAATTGCAGAAGCGCAGAAAGAGGGAATAAATATTGTTTATAATAAAAATGACTTAGCAAAAGCTCCAATAGATAAACCAATACTAGGGCTTTTTTCTAAGTCAGAGATGCCTTATGTTTTAGAATATAAAAATAAAGATATTTCAGAGCCGACTCTTTTAGAGATGACCCAAAAATCACTCGATGTTTTATCGCAAAATCCCAAAGGTTTTTTTGTGATGATTGAAGGGGGGAAAATAGATTGGGCGGGCCATGCTAATGATGCGGGCACCATGCTGCATGAACTTTTACACTTTGATGTGGTTATCGATTATGTTGTAAAATGGGCACAGAAAAATAAAGACACTCTGGTTGTTTTAACGGGAGATCATGAAACGGGATCTTTTGGTTTTAGCTACCATTTTGCAAAAGAATTTGCGCCAGATATGCCAGAAAATAAAAATTTCCAAATCAATTCAGCCGAAGGCTTAGTTGATTTCGGTTCTTACGAAACCCTTGATCATCTTTTTGAGCAAAAAGTTCCTTTTAATGTTTTTCTCACAAAACTTTTAAAAGAGAATCCTAAGTACACGAAGAGTGATTTTTGTCAGGAGTTCAATAAGATATCGACAGATCAATTCACACCGAATGAGTGCCAATTAATTATCGATAAATATAAACTGTTATCTAGTCAAGATGGGCATTTCAAAAAAGATTTTGATGATACCTATTATGAGTTTTCATCAGCGGATAATCAGTTCCTTGGAGTTATTGCCAAGGCGCTTGCAGGTCGTCAAAATATCGTTTGGGGAACAGGAACTCATACGGCAACTCCCGTTGAAGTAATGAGTTGGGGAAATAAAAAGTTTTTGAAAAATTTTACGGGATTTACTCGTCACGATAAAATTGGCAGAGATTTGATAGATCTACTTTAATTGTTTGTCGAGAAAACGAATTCTTTCTTGCAAGAGAAGATCTTTTTCTTCCTGTAAATAGTCCGTAATAAGAATATCTTCAAGTGAAATCATTTTTTTTTCAGAGATTTCTTGAGGAATAAGCTCTTTTAATTTATTTGCCTCTGGCGAATATTCTTTTATTTGAGAGAGTGAATCTAAGATAGCGCGCGCTTGATTATATTTTTTTAATTCAATCGCCCAGCTTGCAATAATCAAAAGATTATTGATTGATTCAGTGTCCTTTAAATTAATTTTATTAAATTCTTTTGTTCTGAAATAATACAGATTGTAAGCATTTATTAATTCATTGTTTTTCTTGAGGTTATATTTTTTCTTTAAATATTTTGATTTCCCTAAACTTGTGGCAATTTCAATAAGTGAAGGTCTTTCTTTCCGAGAAGCTTTTTCTAAATCTATTTTATCAATGATAAGAGCGTCCATCCACCTAGTTGAGGCCTGGGAAGGCAAGGTTAGCTTGCATTTTTTCCATAAGTCTTGTACCGAGTTATCATTTAAATCTCTTTCATTCATAACAATGAAAGGGCATATTTGAGAAAAAAATGAGGGATTACTTGTAACTATCTCTTTTATTGATTCACTGGCACGTAAGCTATTACCATGAATAAAATGAATAAGAGCAAGATACCAGTTTTTGGATGTTTCTTCGGGAGCTTTATAAAGAAGTTTTTCCGCAGTGAATGTATGTCCGAGACTTATTTCTTCTTTTATTCTTAAAAATTCATTTCCTTTAAGGCTCATAGAAGAAAAAAATAGGGCAAGAATTGCGAGTTGGTACATACTTACTCTCTATTCGGTATAATGGATAAAGAAGGTGTAACCTAATATATGAAGAAACATTTTTTCCTAGTTATTTTATTACTCAGTAAAATTGTTTATTCACAGAACTTTGAAAAAGAGCTTTATTTAAATTTTCAGTATACGGCACTCGTGGATATCGCAAAAGGTTTAAAAAAGAGTGCATCTCTGCAAAAAATAAATAACAAAGAATATAATAAAATAATTAATGATATTGTTTCTCATTTTTGTTCGACGAGAAATACCGTGACAAGTGATCTGGCAATAAAAAAAATTCTACAAAATAATGAAGACAATTCTAAAGATTTTACAGCTGGACTTTTAAATCTAAAAAATATCTGCTCTTGGTCAGGTAATTTGCAGAATAAAGGAATTTTAGCCAATTATTTATTGGATGATAAAATAATAAGAAATTTTATTCTCATTCTAAAAGAACAACAAAAATTTGTTTCTTGTGAAGGCGATTTATGTCGTTTGCAAACAATTAAAAAGCCTGATTTCAATGAATATGAGAAATATCTTTATTCTTTGGTACAGAGCAAGAAAGAATTAAAGATTAACACTAAGTTATATCCTTGGGTTTTTCAAAATGATTGGGATCTAATGAGAAGTAATTTGTTTGTTGAAAAGCAAGAAGCATCGCCAGTTTTTTTATATGAACAAATCATAAAATATGATCTGGTTAAAAATAACGAAAACCAATATACGATTAATATTAATTACGGCTCATTTGATCAAAGCTTTTCTTCTTTACATTTTTTTCAAACAAGTTTTTTCCTTGATCCTAAATTAGATCTTAAAAAACAGCTGCAAAATTATTCTAGAAATTTAGATAGTACTTTTATTACAAGTCTTGTTACTAAAAAAATAAAAACGAATGACCCGATTCATATTTATTTTAATTATGGAATTTACGCACTAAAATATTTAAGTCAAAAAGAAAGTGCGAAAAATCCGCAAGATTTTATAAAATAAGCAGTGTTTTTAAGCTGTAATTTTAAAAGAATTTCATCTAATTCATCAGTTAATTTTTTTATTTTTGTTTTAAGATCGTCAGGGGCAGAGGTAAAAGGATTTATTTTTTCTTCTCTGGTACTGAGATCTTGAAGTTCATTGTAATCATCTACTAGTTGAAATAAAATTCCGATAATTGATCCAAGTCGCATAGCCCATTTTAAATTATATGTGGGCTTTACTGCAAAAGAAGAAAGAAAAACATATTGAAAAAGCCTAGATGTTTTTAATTCATAAATGCGAATGAGTTCATTTAATTCAATGGTACCTTCTCTCTGCATATCTCGCCATTGTCCTTGAATCAAGCCCTGTCCACCACTGCACCAACCTAGAATACTGGCAACAAGATGGTGTTTATTTGGCGGTAATTCTTTGAGAACTCGGTGAGAGTAAGAAAGTAAAAGGTCACCTGCTAAAATAGCTTTCCATTCATTAAATTTTTTATGGCAGGAGGCTTTATTTCTTCTAAAGTCATCATTGTCCATTGCAGGTAAATCATCATGGATAAGAGAATAAAGATGATGACACTCAACAGAGATAGAAAGTATTTGAATAAAATTATCATCTTGAATATCCAAATCTTTTGCCAGATTAATAATGAACTGAGAGCGAAGTAGTTTGCCGGGAGGTAAAAACATATAGGAAACAACTTCTTGAATATCCGGATTATGTGAAATTTGAAGGATATGATTCTTAATATGATTAATCATTAATTTATTGGTTTAAATTCTGGATTTTGAACTGTTCCATGAATAGAGAGTTGGTAGTAATTATCTTTTTTAGGATATACTTGAAGCATATTTTCTAGAAAAAATAAGTTTGCTTTTAGTTCGTCAGAAACCGCAAGCGGTGCGGCGATATCAATAGGAGCTTGTCCCATTGGAGATTTGTTTCCAATGGTACCTTGAAGTTTTAATTGAATCGGAGAGTCGAGGTTGCCAAGATACGATTTATTTAAAATAAAGTCTTGTGCAGTAATATCAATATGAACTTGCATGCTATTAAAAGGTAGGCTGGGTAAAATAATTCCACCATTTATTTCTTGAGAAGGAATAATAAAATTTGAAGATACAAGGTGAATTCCTCCACTGGATATTTTCTGAGATCCTATTTCAATATCGATATCAAAATCCAGATCTCCACGAAGCTTTAAATGATAAGGAATATAATCACTCAGAGGCTCAAGAGAAAACTTTTTATGGTGCAGCGAGATATGGTTTTGAAGTAATCCTCTTACCAGATAACCTGATATTTTTTTCTTAAAAAGATTCATTTCTAAAGAGAAAGATAAACCAAAAGGAGCAAAACTAATTCCTGTAAAATGAGCCTTGATATTGCTGATTTCAAGACTTTTATTGAAATCGCCACAAGATTTGCCAAGAGTGAGTTTAGAGATACTTACTTTAGGGAGAAACATGTCAATATCAAGGCCCTGACTATTAATGGGGCAGGCCTCGGAGCTGACTTCATTGTTTATAAAAGATTCTAATGTTTTAGAAAGTGGAAAAGTAAATAAAATACCAAATAAAAAAATAATAAAGTAAAGAAGGAGCCATTTTATATTAAAGAGTGAAAAACTTTCATAGGGAACATGAGAGATATCTTCAAAATCATGTTGATTTGATTTTTTTTGGCTCATTGTTTTTTACCAAAAGAAAGAAGAGTTATGCTGCCGTCCAAGGTGTTCATTTCGGTATTTTTTTTAATTTTTATTTTGTCTATTTTTAAGCCATGCTCATTTACAAAAGTATTAATAAGGGCGGAAAATTTATCGGTAGACATCTTTTCAAAATGAGTAGTGATAGAATTTTTTATATAGCCACTTCCGAAATCTTCAGAAGAAAAATCAGAGCTTTCTAGTTTTGAAGCAATTGCCTCTTGGTTATTGTAGATATCAATAATGAAATCATCAAATTCTGAAATGTTGAGAAAAGATCGGCTGTTTGTACCTGTATTTATTTGCAAATTAGATTTTTTTAAATCTAGATATTCTTGAGAGGTTTTTATTAATGCTTCACCTGTTTGTAGATCTTTTTTTAAACTGAGATTTTCGCTATAAAAAAAATAAATGATAATAACGGGAATAAGGAAAAGAAATAAAAAACCCACGTAGCGAATAAGTGGCTTAACTGACTCATCAAGAGAAGTAATTGTTTCTAAGATATTTGTATAAAAATTACTTTTTTTAAATTCGGTAACTTCTTTTAAGATAATAGAATCGATATTCTTAATAAAACTAAATATTGCCATAATTAAACTCCTTCCTTTGAGAAACTAAATTCTAAAAGAGTTGGAGATGTTTTTCGAACTTGTAGATTGGGAAGGAGATTATCTTTTAATTTTTTTTCAACTTGATTGAGTTCTTCTTCATTGCTTGATTCAAAGGCGCCAGTGATAGTTCCCTGAGAAGAGCTTTCCCATTTTACCAGAGATCCTTTTTCAAGCTCGATAAGACTGCTAATCTGCAATAGGGGAGAAACCGCATCTATTTTTGAAGTATTTTCGAGGATAGTTGCTTGATCTTTAATGGTTTTAATTTTTCTATTGAGCTGAGTAAGAACAACACTCGGTTTTTTGGCAGCAGAAAGACGATCTTTTTTACTTATTTCAAGCTCATTATTTTTAAGAAGTGCCGATATTTGCTTGTTCTGTTCTTCAATGTTTTTTTTGATAAAGTAACGCTCTCCCATAATAGCAAGAAGAATAAGTGAAGTTAAAAGAGCAAGTCGAACTCCAATAAATGCCATGGAATGCAATGGGATGTCATCATCTGAGGCAGGAGAATAATTTCCAATAAGATAATTAAGAAGAGTTCTTTTTTGAGGGTAAAGAAGTCCTGTTAAGTAAGTTGAAAAATAAAGAGTCTCCTCTTTGTTATTTAAGATGTTGTCTGATGGAAAATGTAAATCAGAAACCTGTTTGCCAATTTTTTCAGCTAAATATGGATGAAAGTTTTTTATGAGACTTCCGCCTCCTGTTATAAAAACTTGATCAATATTTTCACCTGACTCTAATTTATATCCAATAAGCCATCGTTTAATATCATTTATAAGATGATTCATTGTTTCACTCATCAAATTCCCGAAAACTTTTTGATCGCTGTTGACCATTGCATATTGAGAATCGGTGAGAAAAAAGGCACTTTGGTGCTTATAGTTTTGAGCATCATGGAAAGATATTTTATAAAATTCAGCAATTGCTTGAGTCATCATCTTCCCTGCGCAAAAAGATTTATGAAGCTGTATTAGATTACCTTTTTTGAAAAAATAGACTTTGGTACTAGAATGTCCCACATCGATCACACAGTAATTTCCAAGCATTTTATTTAGATGGAAATAATTACTCAGAAGTGATCCCATTGATGTCACATGAGCAAGAGGTATCGCAAGGTGCGAGTATTTATTGATTGTTGTATCAAAATCAGATTTCTTAACAATGGATACAAAGGCGTCACAACTGTCTTTATTAACAGTTATAGAACTTGTGTAGTGTGTCTCCGCCAAAGGAGTCGGGAGACTATCTTCAATTTGAAAAGGAATAAGTTGTTCTGCTTTCTTTTTTGATTTTACAGGAAGAGAAATAGTACGAGTATTTGTTAGGTGCTCTGGAAAAATGAGAGCAAGTTTATATAATTTAGCATTCGCCCCACCTAGATAATTTCCAAGAATTTTGTTGAGATTTACATCTTCACTATTTTCTATTGCATGAAAAAGAATATCACAAGATTTTTTTTTGCTTTCAATTGCTAAAAATTTTGTGCTGTATTCACCTGGATCGATAGAAATAATTCTCATGATTTCATTATAATAGATAGGTGCTTAATTTTACAATGATTAAGGAATGGGCAAGAATTGCTACTTTATATTTTGATCAATGATTCGAGGATTGAGTAAATAAGTAGGATACTTTGGTTTCTTTTTACTGCCAGCTTGACCACTAGGAGGATTAACAGGGCTTTGATCTGGGTTAAATGGTTGATCTGGATTTGGAGGTGTTGTTTTTTGTCTTGGATTTGGAAGAACAGGCATACTCACAACACTTTCAATCGTGTATTGTGTTTCATTAAATTTTCCAGTAGAAGTTATGCGAAATAAGTTTGCATCTTGGCCAAAGGTGATTCCAACTTTTTCAAAATTTTTAAAAATTTTATCAAAATTTTCTGAGCTTATAAATTCGGCTTGTTCAACCCAATAGTTTTTAAAATCCGTTATAGAGACAATCGTTTGTGGATTTTCAGCATCATTTTTCCATTTAAAATAAGCAGTAATTTGTTCATCGGTCATTTTATTGAATAAAAGTTTGAGCATTGAAGCAGTTAATTTATCAAGATCAATCATCAGAACACCATAAGTAGTGATATTGTTTTTAATTAGACTTAAAAGATCATCAGACCACATGGGAAGAAGATTTATTTCTTCTAAAAAAGAAAGAGGTGCATGACCTGGTTCAAGATTTTCTTGTTGAAATATTTTTTCCGCAGAGGAACAAAGTTGGGTTTGGCAGGTTCCTTTATCGCTGACCGCATATTGTAAAATCGCAATGAGCAGTTCGGCATCAATATTACTATATTGATTGTAAAAGATAGGATCGCTCTCTCGTTTTTCTTCAAGAGATATTTTTAGAATAGTGACAAGTTGATCAAAAATATTAAATTTGGAATCTTCATCTTGCTCTTCTTCTTCCGTTTGTTTTTTTTCTTGCTCTTCTTGTGAAGTAAAAGTGAGACGAAGGAGGTTAATATTGATCTTGTTTCCAAGATTTTCAATACTTACTTGAAACTCACCATCAAGGATAGAATTTTTTTGAAACTCATTAATGAGTTCTTGTTGAATAAGAGACATTCCGGTCAGTTTAGGAAATGGATAGATAAAGGGAATTTGCCAGATTTGATTAACCAAATCTGGCGTTGCTACTTTTTTTAATTGAGCATTCGCTTGAACTTGATTATAGATTTCTTGGTAGAGCTTGAGTCTTGCCATAGATATTTCAACTCCCGACTCTGCGGCAAGCCTTGCTTGCATTTGATCAATCATATTATAGGCTCTTATTTTGTTGACCTTGGAAAAATAAGTAAAACTCATCATGATAGTTGTGAGAATCAAAATAGAACTCATCACCATAAAAAGGGCTATTCCTTTATTATTAAATTTTTTCATGGGTTTTGCTCTTCTTGAATAGGGGCTAAGTTATTTTGAAGCTTAATAAGATCGCGAGTTGATTCAATTTCATAGCGATGCCAAAGTGGTCTAAATATTTTTTCCATCGCAATTTCTCTTTTGTTGCTATCAACATACACAAAAGATAATTTAACGGCAGTTACGGGGTAAACATTTTCATTTTGAAAGCTGAATTCTTCTACGAAATCCATTTTGTATTTGTCCCAAAATTTAAACTCGATAGATTTTAGACGCGAAATAAGTATTTGTGATTTGACGGGTGAGCTTTCAAAAATTTGTGGAGCATAAATATTGGAGCTAACAGCGTAGCGTTTAAGTTCTAAGAAAGAAGTATTACTGTCTTTGTCTTCTTCAATACTGTAGCGAATCCAGTTAAGACGCGTTGTTTTTTCATTCACTATTTTCTTACGATTACTGAGAGAAAGAAAAGTAAGACTGGATTTTGGAATAGAATCATATTTTGGAATAGGAGCCCAGTTTTTAGTGTAAGAAGGAAAGTTTTCAAGCGCATATTGATTGCGCTGAATCATTGCTTCTAAGGTTTGCTCATTCGATGTGAGAAAACGCATATAGTCCTGACTCATGAGTTCATCGTAGTAAAGAGGTGTGTACATTTGCGAGATATCCCAATCGATACGACTTAACACTGTTTCAATTCTCAAAGTTTCAGAATCTTCAGAAGTGATTTGTTCTTTTGCTTTAGAAGCACTATCCGTCAAGGTAAACACGGCAATCATGATAAATGAAAAAAGCACAAGTGCTACGAGAACTTCGATAAGACTTAAACCATAGTTATTTTTTTTACTGAAATTTGGCATCTATCTTAGCTTTTGGATCGCGAATCCATCTGGATAAGCGGTAAGTTTCTTTGGTGAGATTATTGGTGACAATTACTTCTACTTGCCAAATCATTTTCTCGAGATTTTCTTGTAATTTTTTATAAATGATGCTGATATAGCTATTATTGGCTGTAGCGGTTTCTTCTTGGGATTGGTTTTCTTCTTCTCCCTTATTTTCAGTTTGTGCTTTCATAATTTGTTCAAAATTAGGGATCGTGAATTTTTTATAATGGATTTGAAAAGAATAGTCTTCATAATCTCCATCAAATTTTCCTTCTTTTATATCAGTTTCAGTTGCGCCACTAAATTGAGGAAGATTAATAATTGCTTCCTGTATTTTGCTATCGGTTAATCGATGAAGGGTGAGGAGTTCGCGCATGCGAATTGAATCATTGTAATTACCACTTTGGCCGTAGAGAAAGGCAATCGCAAAAATAGAAAGGAGAACAAGTGCAATTGTCACCTCTACAAGTGTAAATCCTGAATTTAGTTTTTTATCCATTTTTCAAACTGTCCTTGAATAATTGTTTCACTAGTATTTGTATTATTCAAGGCAAAAAATTCTTCATCAAAAATATCACTAAAGGCATTAAATTCTATTTTGCCAATTTCCTGTTGATTGCCTAAAAAAATGATCATCTCATCTTTTTCACCACTAGGGTAAAAATAGATACTTAAAGTTTTTTCAGGTTTAGCTATTTGTTTATCACCTTTGCCAATAGCGACGAAAATAACATCAAGCGGAAGTTTTAATTCATTTTCTTGCATATCCGTCACCTCTGAAAACTGCGAATCAAATGCTTCTTTTTTTTTCTTATAGGATTTAAGTTCATCTTGACTCATTTTAGAGGTGTCAGCTTCTTGCTCAAAGAGTAGATCTTCATTTTCAGCGAGTTCAATTTTAAATTCAATGGGATTTTTTTCTAAATCAAATCTGATACGAGCCATACGATGACCTAGAATTGCTTCGTCTTGAGCTAAATGGGTAGCGCGAAGAATTTGGGCTACTGATTCTTTGATATCTTCATGTTCGGTATCAAAAAAATTATTGGGAATAAACATAAAAACCAGAGAAATAACCGCGATGGTGACGAGAATTTCAATAAGCGAGAATCCCCAATCATTTTTTGCAATCGATTGGGGCAAAGTCGGTTTATAAATCTTTGTTACTTGAAATATCTGCATTAAAGCCTTCTCCGCCTTCCGCTTGGTCGGCGCCAAATGAGATAAGCTCAAACACTCTGCCATCAGATTCGTAATAGAAATCAGTGTCCCAAGCATCTTTAGGCAGTTCTTTATTTTCTAAATAACCTTCTGGGGCGTAACGCTTACACTCTGGTGCAGCCACGGGCTTATTGATGAGTGCATCAAGACCTTGCTCAGTAGTTGGGTAGCGATTACAATCTCTTTTATAAGCTTTAACTCGTTCAATAAGAGAGCGCATTGCAAGTTTAGTTGTGTCGTATTTTCCTTGCTCAAATTGTTTGGCAACTTGAGGAACAACTAATGTAAAGACAATCCCAAGCAAAGCAAGAGCGACTAAAATTTCTACTAAACTAAAACCTTTATTATTTTTCATACCAAAACTCCTTATATATTATCTTCCCATTTGTCCTAGTTTCATCATCGGGACAACGACAGACAAGACTATCACGCCGACTCCGATACCTAAAACTATCATCATGACAGGCTCAAGTATAGAGGTCAAACCATTCAGTCTTGACTCCACTTGATCGTGGTAATTTTCGGCAATAATACCGAGCATTGACTCTAGTTCCCCAGTATTTTCACCTAAATGAATCATATGAGTGACCATACTAGGGAAATAGCCACTTTCAGCCAGAGGGCCTGACATGCTCGATCCTTCTTGAACACTGAGCTTTGATTTTTCAATCGCCTCTTTGATGTGCACATTGGTAATCAGATTGCGAACAATATTAAGAGAGGCAATGATGGGAACACCAGAAGATAAAAGGGTTCCAAGGGTTGAGCAAAATCTTTCGACATTGACCATAGTGATCACTTTGCCAACTAAAGGAAGTTTTAATTGCAGGCTATGCCAATTGGATTCACCCGAAGGAGTTTTGATATAGCGCCAAAGGAGAAAGAAAAAGAGAATAACAAATAGGATAACCGCCCACCAATAACTTAAAAGAAAATTACTGATGGCCACGGTAATTTTCGTGGCAAGAGGCAGCTCAATTTTTGAACTAATAAATATTTTAACAATTTTAGGAATGATCACAGTAAAAATAAATCCCATTCCCAAAATACCTACCACTCCCATCAGGATAGGGTAGGTCATGGCACCTTTGACTTTATTGCGAAGGCGTACTTCGTCTTCAGAGAATTCAGCTAGTCTTTGCAAAACCACATGAAGATTTCCAGAAGCTTCTCCTGCTTCCACCATGTTTACGTAAATATTATTAAATATTTTGGGATGTTTTTTGAGAGCCTTAGCCAGAGAACTCCCTTCATTAACGTCTTGTTTTACTTCAACTAAAACGAGCTTGAGTTGTTGGCTGTCGACCTGATTAGAAAGGGCATTCAGCGCTTCGATAATTTGAATTTTAGCTGAAATAAGAGTGGCAAATTGTCTTGTCATTAAGGAAAGCTCTTCAACGCTGACACTGGAGCCAAATGTAAAACTACTTTTTTGAACTTTAGCTTTTTGTTCAGTAAGGCTTATGAGCATAAGCCCACTCGCTTTTATTTTAGCTTTGGCAATATTATCAGAGTCCGCAGAAATGGAGCCTTTGATTTCTTTTCCCGTTTTATTAAGTGCTTTATAAGAATAAATAGCCATAAGTCTTAATGCTCTTCTTCTGCGTTGATGGCGCGAATCATTTCTTCAATAGAAGTAATGCCTTTAAAGACTTTACTTAAGGCGTCTTGTCTTAAGGTCACCATTCCTTGTCTTACCGCAGTTTTTTTTATTTGCGAGGCATCTTCTTTATTGAGAATAAGTTTTCTGATGTCATCGGAGATCATCATAATTTCCGCCACGCAGGTACGTCCAGAGTAGCCAGTATAGTTACATTCACCGCATTCGCTGGCGCGATAAATGGTCGCGTCACTGGGAATCTTTGATACCCCAAGAATTTCTTTTTCATAGTCTGTGGGCCGATGTTCGATTTTACATTTATTGCAAAGAACTCGAATAAGACGTTGAGCGAGCACGCCGACCAGAGAAGAGGAGATTAAAAAGGGTTGAACGCCCATATCAATAAGTCTTGTCGACGCTGACGCAGCATCATTGGTGTGCAAAGTAGAAAGAACAAAGTGACCTGTAAGCGAAGCATTAATAGCCATTTCGGCGGTTTCTTGATCTCTGGTTTCTCCCACCATAACCACATCAGGGTTTTGACGCAAAATACTTCTCAGCGCTTTCGCAAAACTGAGATCAATTCGGTGATTCACTTGAATTTGACTAATGCCAGCCATTTCGTATTCCACTGGATCTTCAACGGTAATGATCATTTTATCAGGAGTATTAATTTTAGAAAGAACCGCAAAAAGAGTCGTGGTTTTTCCGTGACCTGTTGGGCCTGTCACATAAAGGACGCCGTGTTTGAGATTAGAGAGAGTATTGAGATTTTGTAAAACTTGGCCATGAAATCCTAAAGAATTAAGATCAAGAGCGGTGTTATTTTTTTCTAGAACCCTCATAACGATACGTTCACCATTTTGAATGGGTGTTGTCGAAAGTCTGATATCAATATCCTTACCAGCAATTTTAATTTTAATTCTACCGTCTTGTGGAAGTCTTTTTTCGGCAATATCAAGTTTTGCCATAACTTTTATTCTGGAACTTACGGCGGCATGTGTTCTAATCGGTTGGCGCAGAATTTCTTGCATAACTCCGTTGACGCGAAAGCGGTACACCACGTCTTTTTCATAAGGCTCTATATGAATATCACTGGCTCTTTCTTTAACCGCGCGAAAAATAATAGAGTTCACAAAACGAATAACGGGTGCTTCATCGGCTCCTGCATCGAGCAAGTCAATGGGGCCATCAAGATCAAGATTTTCTTCAAACTCATCTTCAATCGAATTGACAATATTGCGGTTTACTTTTTCAAAAACGCGGTTGATGGCATCGTGAAGAATCGTCGGAGAAACAACGACGGTATGAATTTTCTTTTTAAAAATAGAGGTCAAATCATCAATCGCTTCAAATTTAAAAGG
>CAYQEW010000034.1:0-13858 GCA_964416605.1 uncultured Bacteriovoracaceae bacterium
TTGATGATGTTTATTTTCTTTGCAAGTTTTGCAGGAGTGAGTATTTTGTCGCCCATTCTGACGCCTTTTATGAGCCTTGGTTATCTTATTCAAAATTTATTTATTATTCTTTTGAGCAAATAGTATGAGTAGTGTAAACGAAGAATCTATACACATTCACTTACCTCAGTTTGATGGCCCCCTGGCGCTTCTTCTTCATTTAGTGAAAGAAGAAGAAATTCCTATTCGTGAACTCGATATAAATAAAATCACGGCGCAATATATTAGTTATTTAAACCAAATGAAAAATTTGAATTTTGATATTGCGGGTGAATATCTTTACATGGCGGCGACTCTTTTACATTTGAAATCGACTCACAGTGTTCAAGAAGAAGAGGTCGCTAAGCTTTTAAAAGATATGCATGGAGATGATGCGATTGCCAGTACTGCCGATCTGGTGCGCCAACTGGAAGAACTAGAGCGTTTTCAAACACTTTCTAAAATACTGTGGGAACATTCTGAGGTAAGAGGGCGCGATACCTTTGCTAGGCCTAAAACAAATAAACGACTTTTATTTGATTCTCTTTTGGCTCCGAGTGATGCGCAGAAGATAACAACCGTCATGATGGATATGCTTTATAGAGAAAGTCGAAAATATCAGGTTGTCAAAAGAGATCGACTTTCCATTAAAGAAAAGTTACTGAGTTTACAACAAACTCTTCAGCAAGGAGAGACTTTCTTATTTAAAGACCTCGTGAATTGGGAAAAAGGTTTGGATGATATTGTGATTACCTTTATTTCTTTACTTGAACTTGCAAGACTAAAAAAAATTGAAGTGACACAAGAGAATGAACAAGGATCGATTGAAGTGAATGTTATTTCTTCTTTGGAAGAGTTGAATGTGGAAGAGGCAAATGGATTTGAGCCAGAAGGGGAGCTGAATTAATGAGTACAAAAGAAATTTTTTATGAATGGGATATCGCAACACAAATAAATAATGAAGATGTCGCTTGCTTTAATTTTAATCTAGAAAGTATTTTAAATGTCCAAGAAAATATTTTAGATGATATAAAAAATGAAGGTTTATTAGATGATTGGATGGAGCTGACAGGACTTAATTTAGAGTCACTGACTGGTGCGATAGAGTCTTTAGTTTTTATGTCGGATAAACCCGTCTCGATCAATGAATTGAAAAAATCGCTGAGTCCTTTTATTCCTCTTAAAGTTATTCATGAGTGCTTAAACCGTTTAAGTGCAGAGTATGAAGAAAGTCACCACGGCATTCGTCTTATGGAGATTGCCAGTGGTTATCAGTTTCGAACAAAGCCCAGATTTGTAAAATTTATTCAGAATCATTTTAACATGAGCGCTGTAACATTGACTCCTAACTCACTTGAAGTTCTCGCTCTCATTGCATATAGGCAGCCTATTTCCAAGCCAACTATTGATGAAATGAGAGGCGTTGATAGTGGTCATCTTATCCGCGCTCTCATGGATAGACGCTTGGTGCAAGTTATTGGCAGATCGGAAACCGAACTTGGAAAACCCTCAATATATGCTACGACAGAAGACTTTTTAGATGTCTTTTCGTTGCGCTCTTTAGAAGATTTACCAACGGAGTCAGAGCTTTTTGAGCTCGCAACACAAAAGAAGGTGGCAGATATTTCAGAGATAAAAAATATTGTTTATAATTCAGAAAAAAATAAATTTAATTTTGACGAGTTTGAAGAGCTTGAACTTCTTTCTGAATCCATTGATCAAATTGCGGTAGAAACCCAGTTTACCCAGTCGATGAAAGATCAAGAAAAACAAATTGAGGATAAAAAAACAGCTTTTGAGTTGTTGGAAGAATTTGTCACAATCGAAGAGACGAAAGAAACTAATTTACTTGCTTCTCAATCACATTTACTTAGCTCAATTGAGGCTGGAAGAGTTTTTAATTTAGAAGGACTGAAGAAAAAAAATGAATTCACTCACGAAAAAGAATTCATGGATACAGAAATTGAACAAGTAGATATGGCTCAAAAAAATATTGAAGAGAAACAAAGCGAAGTAGTAGACAAAGCAATGGATCTTGATTTAGATTTGAGCTTTCTTAATGGAGATCTATTCTCCTAATTTTTTAAAGGTGAATTCACATGACAGTTGATCTTAGATTGCAAAAATTTATTGCGGATTGTGGCGTTGTATCGAGGCGTAAGGCGGAAGAATATATTCGCGATGGTCGAGTTAAAGTAAACGATGAAGTTGTTACCGAAATGGGTATAAAAGTAGATCCATCTAAAGATATCGTGCAAGTCGATGATATGGTGGTCGAGATGACCGATCAAGAAAAGATATATATTTTACTGAATAAGCCAAGAGGCTATGTGACGACGGTTTACGATCCAGAGGGCCGCGAGACCGTTCTTGATTTGATCAAAGGCATTCCAACCCGAATTTTTCCAGTGGGAAGACTTGATTATTTATCAGAAGGTTTACTCCTTTTAACCAATGATGGTGAACTTACCAATATGATTATTCACCCAAAATATGAGGTGAATAAAGTCTATGAAGTAAAAGTTTTTGGACGTGTCACTGAAGCTATTATGAAAAGACTTAAAATGGGAGAAAGAGTCGATGGCGAACTCCTTAAACCTAGTTATGTTCGCATCATCGGCGAGCTTCCTAAAAAAACGTGGATTGAATTTAGATTAACGGAAGGTAAAAATCGCGAGATCAGAAAACTTTGTGAAGCGGTTGGACTGACAATTGATAAACTAAAACGAGTAGCGATTGAAGGGCTTACAATTAATCATCTTAAGCCAGGTGAGTACGAAATTCTCAGTCGCAAAGAACTCCTTTCTAAATTAGGTATTAATGAAGAAGGTAAAAAAATTAGACCTTTCACTTATAAATCTCCCAAAAAATCTATTTCACTTGCGCCAAAAACTCGCGCCGCAGGAAAACCAGGTGGGCGACGCAAAACCGTGGCAAGACTTGGCAATCCAGCCGATTCACCAGAGTTTCAACGTTATCGCAAAGAAAAATACTACGATACTTTAAAGCAGCAAAAAATAAATGAAGCGAAAAGTGCTGCGGCGGAACAAGAGGACGACGAGCCAAACTTCAATCGCTAAAGTGTGAATTCCGCTTCCTCTTGTAGCGTTTCATGAATCTCATCTTGTAGATTATCAATGGCATATTCTAATGCTTGAGTTGCGTAATCAATGTTCTTAGAATTTTTTGCAAAATGAGCCTCTTTAATAAATTCACTGCACTGACTGAGAAGAGCTGATGAAAGTTCAAAATAGGCTGCTTCATCACAAGTCTCTAATAATTTAGACAAGGTAAAATGAAATTCCGCGAGTAATTTATTTTGAGTTTTGTTCATTTTTTGATTCATTTTTCCTCCACAATAAACCTATCGGCACCGCTTTTTTTTTCTTAAAAAAATAAAACTGAACTAAATTAGTTTTACTGGACAAAGGCAATTAATTTGACTATCTTTGCCTTGCGGGATGGAGCAGTCTGGTAGCTCGTCGGGCTCATAACCCGAAGGTCGTAGGTTCAAATCCTGCTCCCGCAACCAAAAAAAATTTCACTTTTCTTATGATTCAAATTCAAATTATTCATCCAGACCTAGAAACTCATCTTCTCGAAAAGGTATTATTTTGCATGTAAAATCCCTTGGCCTTCTCACCGATTTTATATTTATTCGCTTTGATGGCGAAGTGACCGAGTACAATGATTTTTGGATAGCGAGGTGTCCTGCAAACCCTAACTTCTTTTGGGGCAATATGGTTATTTTTAAAAAGATTCCACAAAAAGGAGATCTTGCTAAGTGGCAAAAAATCTTTCAAGAACATTTTGCAGATCCGCGCATATACCATCAAACCTTTACATGGGATCAAGAAGAAGAGGGAGAGATTCAAGATTTTCTCAATGCAGGATATAAACTTGAAAAAAACAGTATTCTGACAATGCGAGAACCGAGTCTCAAAATACCTGCTAAAATAAATCACAAAATAAATATCGAAATTATTTCCAAAGAAGAAGATTGGTTGAGTGCGATAGAAGTCCAAATGGCGGCAACTCCTGAGTACGCTGATTTTTATCCAAAGCAAATGATGCTTTACCAAAGAATGATTGAACAAAAAATGGGCTATTGGTTTGGTGCTTTTTTGGATGGTAAATTGGTTGGCAGTTTAGGGATTTTCAAAGAAAGAAAAATAGGAAGATTTCAAATTGTCTCCACTCATCCCGATTTTAGAAGACAGGGAATTTGTAGCACTCTAGTGTATCAAGCTTCGTTGCACGCATTTAAAAAAATGGGAATTGAAACATTAGTAATGGTTGCAGATGAAGAGTATCACGCCGCTCAAATTTATAAGAGTGTTGGTTTTACACAGACGCAAAAAAACTATGGGCTTTGCAAGTGGCAAAAACCTACTTCACACAACTTCTAAATCGTATTTGAAAATTGGGATCAGTTCCTACCACCCCTGAAGCAAAAACTCCCTTGGGATTGACGCGAATATTGGTAACACTATTATCGCAACCATTTGCCCCTGCGGTGGGAACATAGGTCCATGTCGCGCCACCGTTATTCGAAAAATCTACATCGTCAGCTAAAGAAGAAAGAGTAGTAAAAGTATAGGTGAGAGCACTTGAGGGAGTACCCTGTGTGAAAGCAATGGGGCCCGAGCCCGCTACACCCAGATCGTTTACAAAAACGCCTAAATTAGAATTGATGGAATCAGTAATGATTGTTGAATTGTTTACGTAGGCATAACCAGGATTTGCTACCGTAATAGTAAAATCGCGAATCGCACCCGGAATTGATTTAGGGTTAGTGGTGTTGTTAATCGGATCAGAGACAAGGACTGAGACTTTTGTCACACTCGGCGGAGCAGAGTGGCCCAGAATAAATTCCCCTAGAGTGGTTATACCAGTTGCTTGGGTGTTCGTGCTGTTGCGCGTTCCCGTTGTCGGAGGAGACCACGTTGCACCATTCCATTGATTCACGAGAAAGGCACTGGGATTGGTTCCAGCGTCTTGATCAAAAGCATTAAAATTAAAGACGGCACTGTAATTGGTAAAAGCTGGAAGAGTTGTTCCTGTGACTCCCGTTGTTGTAAGGGTCCAATAGCGATTGACACTTTGAGCACTATCTAATCCCGACGTTGAGATAGAGGGATGATCATTGAGGGTTGTCGAAGCAATCATCGAACCTCCTGCCGCGCTCACTCCGGTAAAACTTGTGCTCACGGGAGCGTAGGCAAGACCCGGTGAAGAAGCGCCATTGGTGCCCACTTCAAAGGTTGTTGTGGAAGCACCTGCGGGAATAAATTTTTGCAGATTTCCTGCCACCCAGCCGGTGCCACTGGCGGCACCAGTGAGAGTAGAGCCTGAGTTCATGATGACTTTATTACTTCCCGTTAAAATTCTTCCATTGGTAAAATTTAAGTTCGTCGCAATGGTGAGATCATTACCTAAAGAAAGAATACGACTTGATCCAATCGCGCTATTGTTCATTGCGGCGTTGCTGATAGTCGTTGCTCCCGTAAGAGTTTGAGTATTGGTTCCGTTAAATGTAAAAATCCCGGTGCCCGAATTAAAGGTTCCACTATTGGTAAAGTTTCCCGCAAGATTCACGGTCGGATTATTGGTGGTGCCATTGTAGGTAGTGGCTGAGCCTAAAATAAAATTGCCGGCAATGGTGTGAGTGCCTGCGAGCATGGTTTTGGTGGAGCCGTTGGTAATTTCGAGATTGCCATAGGTAAGGCCTGCGCGAATATTTTGGGTGTTATTTCTAGCGTAACGAACCGTGCTGGTACTGGCAAAAGAATATCCTCCCGCAGCATTGATCATATCCGTGGCATTGGTGTCGAGGGTGAGTGTTGCGCCAGCAGCTACACTTAAAGAACCCGTAATGGAAGAGGCTCCTGTTAAATTAGCTTGAATAGTGAGGCCCGTAGCAGAAGTATTGGTTACAATAATAGTTGCCAGCGATGTGGTCGAGGAAAACACTTCAGTGGTCGATCCTGCGAGCCAAGTTATATTACTTGCAGTTAAGGTTTGAGCAACGGAACCAGAAAAAGTCCAGGTGCAATCAGGGTTGGAATTATTGGTAAGAGAAGCATTGGTGTTAATAAAAGGATTGGCATTGCCATTAAATTCAAGTTGAGTCATTTGAGTGAGTGTTGCCGACACATTATTAAAATCAATGGAGCTAAACTTCCAGACAGAAGCAACACCGGTTGTTTGAGTAATATTAAATGCCGTTGCCGAACTGTTTCTTAAGATAGCGTAGCGACTGGCGGAAAAATCAAGAGTGCCATTATTCACAACGTCACTTCCTCCTGCGCCATTAATATTAAGATTTTTACCTGTGCCATCGCCGTAAAGTATACCGCCACTATTAATGGTAATGGCACCGATGGCGTTACTGTTGACATTTAAAGTGAGAGTGGAACCGTTTGGCACAACGACGGTATCTGCAGTGGTAGGTACTCGACCACAGCTCCAGGTCGCGATGGTATTCCAGTTAACGGTTCCCACCGCCGAGGTGCAGGTTAAGGCATACAATCGATGACTATTGAAGAGGATCAAAAAAAAAGAAATGATAATTTGTCTCATCTTACTCTCATCATAAATCACTTTAGCCTCATTTTAAACTTGAGTTGAAAATTAGGCGATGTTCCTGAAGGAATATTAAAATTACCCGATGGTTTAAAGCGAATTTTTCTGACAAGAGGATCATAACCATTAACATCTGGGACAGGCGTTATAAGGGTATTGGCAGCATTAAAAAAATCGACACTATCCGTTGTGGAAGCAAGACTGGTAAAAGGAAAGGTTACTCCGCTGCCAGGAGTTCCTTCAATAAAAAGAAAGGGAGCACCTGTACCACTATAATTTCCGACATAGAGATCAAGATTATTATTAAAAGAATCATCAATGATGATTGTTGCACTGTCTGGACGATAGGGGCCTTGATTGCTCACGGTGAGGGTATAGGCGATTTCTGCCAGTGGAATTCTTTTGGGATTCGTGGTGATATTGACGGGATCAGAAATAACTTGATCGAGCTTCACAATATTTAAAAAACTCCCCACAAAACCCAGAGTGTAATAACCCGTTGCGGGAGCGGTGATACCATTAAAAGTAACAGTGGTAGTACCATTGTAGGCAATACTATTAAGAATTGTGAAGGTGCCCGTTGTTCCACTTCGATAAAGTAAATGACAAGTATTATAAATACTTGTTCCAGTGATACCCATGGCGGTTAAATCAAAGGAAATATTGACAGTTCCCGTAGCAGAGCCTGTTCGCTCAAAACGCCAAATACGATTGGCTCGACTGTTCATCGTCGTTGGAATATCGGTTGTCACCAGACCTGTCACTGGATTTGCATCAGGGAGTCCAAAAAGGAGGTATTTTCCATTGGCGTTAAGAAATGTGTTATTCGCAACACTTAAACCATAGGACGTTCCTGTTTCAGCGTTGCCATCGGCTTCGCGTCCAATCCCGCCAATCCACCATGGATAAGTGGTACTTGCATAGCGCGACTCCGTTCCTATGCCATCGGGGAGAACCCATTTGCGATTGAGATAATTAAGTAGGATTCGAGTTTCAGCGACTGTTAAAGTGCGATTATAGGCAATCATTTCAGAAATTGTCCCAATATGGTTGTTGCTTGATGTGTTTTCTCCTCCGCCAATATAAAAATGATCTCCGGCGGTATAAGTATAATTGCCTGTTGCCGCTCCTGTGGCCCAGGAAACATTATTTCGCAAAACTGCTCTGGTCGTTGAAGTTGCTCTAAAGCGCCAAAGATAGCGTCTTGAAAGAGTCGAGCCCCATGCGACAGAGAGTCTTCCTGTTCCCACATTTTGATCCCAATAAAGAGTGCTATCCACCCAAGGAATATGGGCACTGATGCGGTTTGCATTATTATTTATAGGGCCTTGCAGAAAAAGAAAGGATTGCACAATTGAATTAGTGGTTGCTACCACAAAAATATCATTATTGGTCGTTGTTCCGGTAGGATAAATTCCTCCGGTTACTTGAAGAATATTATAAACACCGTCAAAATAAACACCATTTCCAGGTGAGTAGGTTGGGGAAGTGTAAAAACCCGCTGTAAAGCTTGTTGCAGCACCTGCAGTATAAGACTGAGGACTTTTGTCTTTCCAGCTTGCAAGAACGCCTGCTCCAGGATTACTGACATAATTATTGACTCCGGTGACATCAAGCCCATCAAACCAAGCTCTTTGATTGGTTGGTAAGTCTTTGGGAGCTTCACCGTAAATATTAAAGAAGGAGAATATAAAAAAAAGTATGATGAATCTAAACATTTTTTAATGCACCTTATTTCTTTTTTATCCCTAAACTTTTTTCATCAAATTTAATTCTCAGTTTGAGATAGATTCCATTTTGCGTGTACTGAGCAGCATCAAAATCGCGATCACTAAAGCCTGCAAAATTATAACCAAGACTAATCCAGAAATTTTCTAAAGGACTAAACCCAACAGAGGGGCCCACGGAATATTTAAAGTTGCCAAGATTTAAAGAGTCGAGAATAAAACCTTGAAGTCCAATATCCCAATGTTCATTAAACACAGTATGTCTGCTTTCAGCTCCGAGTAAATTAAGAATAGAGCTGTAATTTTTCCCATCATAGCGATCAAGAGTATATTTGGTTCCCAAATAAAGAGAGTATTGATTTTTTTCATTGAGAGAGAGGTAGTTTAGATTGAGGTTATTAATAAAAGCCGTGCTCGCTTGATTATTTAAACCTTGCAGAGTTGTTTGTCCAAAAAGGGGAGTACTGGAAATATTGTCGACCTCTTCATGGCGGTATTTCAGACGATCGAGAAGACTGTAGCGTGAGGTATTGGGACGATAGGCAAGAGAGAAATCACCGTGCAGGAGAAAACCATTGGCACCATTTGTAAAATCACTTTCAAAGTACTCGTGAGTCGTAGAAAAAATCACACCTTCTGAAATTTCACGGATAAAATTAGTAGAAACACCTAGCTTATCTTCTATTTTTCCATGACGATTCTCAAATTTAAAATTCCAAGTGTAAGGAGCCATTCTAAAAGTGGTACTTAAACTTGTCGCAATATAATCGTCGGAATAACCGCCATTGCTTAAAAATCCCCCTGAAGTGAGAGGGTGGTTGGGGTTAACTGGAGTGACGTTATTATTGTCGTTAAGGGTTCTGGTGGCATCAATTGCAGCGGTTAAGCTCCAGTTTTTATTTAAAAGAAAACTCTGAGACATACCCATGGTAGAAAAAGTACGAAGGCCCGCTTCTCCAATTTGTTGATTGAGAGTGGAGAGAATTTTTGATCCTGTCCAAGGATTGGTTTCAAGCCCTAGGCGAGTCGTTGTGGCGTTAAATAAATTGCCGTAGGCAAGTTCTTCGCCGATCACGATTTTAGTTTTACTCGTTAATTGATAGGCTAGTTGCATCAGGTAACGATCTGGATAGTCCACACTTTGATCTGAAGTTATATTTTTTTCAGCGCTCGCTTGAAACTCTAATTTACCATTCCAAAAACGTTGTAAGAATCTAGCCACAAGTTGTGAAGAAGAAATATCTCCAGAATTTCTTTGCTCATTAATTTTTTTGGCGCCGAGAGAAATGGTACCTGTACCGTAGCGATATTCTAATCCAGAACTCAGAACTTTTTGTTCTCCCGTGTTTTGAATTTGTTCATTGTAATCGGTTTTAAAATCAAAATTTTGACCAAGATGGATTCTTGTCAAAGCACCTCTTTTTTCGGAACCATTTTCAGAAATAGCTTGTTGACCTAAACCAAAATGGGAATCAGTCTTTTTGGCATAAGCATTAAAATCAAGAAGAGAGGAGGAATGATCAAATTCAGCTCGATAAGCAGAACCATTATTAAGGACACTGTCATTATTCGCATCGGAAGTAGCTGCTTCTAATTTAATCCTGGATTTTTCGCCAATTTTTAAAGTAGCGTCGGCTCCAGTCATTGTAGAATCACTAAAATCTTTTCCTTCATGAATATGTGTCAGACCGATATTAATTTTGTTATCTAAGAATTTTGCCTCAACTCGTCCTCCAAAAGTTTGTTTTGAGTTGGCGACACCGAGTGTTTCATATTCGGCAATAATGAAAACAGGATTAAAGTCCTCATAGGCAGAGATCGGGGCTTTGAAACGAATGAGACCAGCGTTGTAATCAATCGTATAATCAATATTTCGCGAAAGAGTTTTTTCACTGAGGATAAGATCACTTCTAAAGCGATCGCGTTTTACAATTCTAATTTTATCTGAATTAATCAAAATATTGGATTTAGAAAGACGATAGAGAAAAGACTGTCCTTGTGCCTGCATCTCATCGCGCGCATAGCGCGAATCTTCTGTAGCCTCAAAAATTTTAAAGCCAATATTTTTCCCTGAGTATTCAGATTTTAAACCAGTAAAAGATCTATTATAGCGAGTGAGTTCACTTTGACTCAGATCAGAATCATAGTCTCCAAAAAGAGCATAAAATTTTGAGCGCTCAATTTTAATATAAAGTTTTTTGGCAGAAGCGGTGTCATTTCTTTGTGTCGTGCCGTCAGCATAAAGAGTGTAGTATTCACCAGGATTGAGAATTCCTTTGAAGTTTCTATTTTTATCTGAGCTACTTTTATCGGTGTCTAGAGCGGCAGTTATAATCCACTCACCCTTTATTTTTCCTTTGGCATAAAATTTTGCCTTACCATCAATATCGAGAGTATTGTTTTTATCGGAACTTGATTCCATATTGCCACTTAATGTTTTGTAGGCGCTGGAGCCTTCTGCAAATCCTACAACAACCCAATCTTGAATAGCTGGTTTTAGCCAATCCTTAATAATATATTCTCTTTTTTGATCAATCAAAAAATGCAGAGAAAATTCGCCGGCAATATCAGTAGGAGCAATATGAATATAAGCATGGCCATCATCATCAAGAACAATAAATTCAGGCTCAAAATTTTCGAGTGCGGCAAGTTGTTTTTGTCTTGCAAATAATTCAAATTGAGCTGGCACGTAAGGAGGAGAAAGAGTGAATGTTCCTTTTAAGCCTTTGCGCACAGGTTTACCAAAACGATCTAAAACTCGAATGACAACTCTTGAAGGATCAACGCCGTTGGCCACAAGATTTGATTTATTGGGAACAAATTCAATTGTGTGAATTGTATTAGAGTAGTGAATAACTCTTTTAATATTTTGAACTTCTTTGCCATTTCGTTTATAGGAAATAACAATGTGATTATCTCCTTCTTTAAGAGGAACTCCTTTCCATTCATGAACAGTAATATCTTGATTCGGAGAAGAAAAACGATTGTTGTAATAAATTTTATCAAGAAGCTTCCCATCAATAAATACATCGACCTGATCTTCTTTGCTTGCTTTGACGATAAGTCGAGTCATCGGAGCACGTGGATTATAAGTTTCTTCCGGAAAAATAAGATCACGTCCTTCCCCCTGGCCAAAGAGCCAATTGCGATTTCCTCCTGAAGCAGAAATATCATCGATAACATTTAAATCTTGGTTAATTAGTTCTTGAGCCTTAGTCGCCGAGACATTTGATTTGGTGATAAAAAAATCATTTCGCCAAAGTGATCCACCTGACGCATCGACGAATTGAGATATTCCATTGCTTGATTTTCTTGAATGATTATTGCAAAGAAGAATCTCACTTCCTTTTGGAAGAGAATTTTCATTGATTTGCACAACATGAGTTCCTGGAATAATTTTTTCAAAATGATAGCGCCCTTCAGCGTCCGTTGTTGCATAGGTCCCATCTTCTAATAAGACTTTTATATTGGCGACACCCTTACGAGTCGTTTCATTTTTTTCACAGCTTTCTACTTCATAAACAGTACCAATAAGAGTGTTTACATTATTTAAAAAAGGATTGGTGATAAGAACATCAACACTTGCTTCATTGGAAGGGGCTCCGATTGTTTTGGGAACAATTGCTTTATTGGTCGCAACTCCCTCTGGAGCAAGAGAAGACACTTCTGTCACATAACTTAATATTTTGCTTTGAAAGCTTGGAATAGAGTTGATCGCAATCGTCATCTCTCTTCCATCAGAACTTATAACGGGATCTATTTGTTTAACTCCATCTAAAATGAGGGAGTCTTTTTTATAGCGTATTCCCAAAGGAAGAAAATCTTTTAATTCAATATTGCCACTGGAACCAGTTCCTTTATTTTGCAGGCTAATTTCATAGCGAATAAAATCACCAAGACTCGCTTCTGTTTTATTGGCTTTTTTCTCTAAATAAAGAGCAGACAAAAATGGATCAATCGGAATATCAATCTTAATCGGAGGCCCGTCAATAACATAAAAAGGATCTCCTTTATAACCTGGAATAAGTGTGTAGTGAGAGCCTGAAGGAGCGGTCACGGTAAGAAGTTGGCTCAGAGGAAGTTTGCTGAGACCACTGTAATCATTGGGAATAGTGCTAAATATAAATTTGTATTGGCCCGGAGGCATAAGCGGAAAACGATAGCCTCCCGCAGGCATTGTATAACTTTGAGATCCAACGGTGAAAGTTGAACCAGTAATAATAGTATGAGGATAAGGAGTGATTCCATCATCATCAAAAACCGTTGCAGGTAAACCTGTTAAAGCATCAACAATAGAAATAGTGATACCATTAATTGGAGTACCCGTTTGTGAATTAAAAAGAACCCCATAGGGATCAATGAGTATATTGGCGATAGCGGTATCAGTATTGTAGTCATCATCTGCATAGTTGACAGTGAGCTTGGTGTCGACACTAAACTCGAGAATACAATTATTTTGCGAAAGCGCTGGTGGAATACGGCGAGAGTTAATACCTCCTACAAAATGACCTGTATTAATACCTGTTTCAAGTAGCTTCAGAGTTTCACTATCTCCTTGGTTGCTGGCAATAGTGACTTCGATATATTCGCGAACCAAAGGATCATGGTTGCGGTTTAAATCAGAGACATCAAGAAAAATGGGTTCTCCTGCGCGATACACAGTAGAAGAATTTAAAGGTAAAGGGCCCGCCAAAGAAATTGGCGAGCCATTTACATTTTGCAATGAAGTGATTGGATTAAAAACTCCACCAGAAAAACATTGTGCCCCATCAGAGAGACTTGCTTGACTTCCCGTGGGAGGGGAATAACGCAAGAAATTAATATGAGACGGAGTGGGGGCAGGTAAGACTCCGGCACTGACAGTATTTGAGTTTAAAACATGGGGAAGGGCATCGGAGCCAATATAACTAACAGAAGCAGTGTTAGTTATTGTAGGTGTTGCAAAAAGCAATGAGGAACTTAGGGCTAGTAGCACTAACCCTAAAAAGCTCCACAATGTTTTTTGTCGCTGTTTAAACATTTTTAATTAGTTAACAGTGACCCTAAAATCCATATTTTTTGTTGAACTTGCAGCAAGCGAACCAATACTTCCCGTCGCTGTTGTTCCTGTGTAGTTTGCGCCGTTTGGATCGGACTCATCCGCACCTGTACTGTTATCATCTTCCGCAACAGCATCGACAAAGAAAGATCCCGCTAAGTAAGTTGTATTAGTGTTGAGCAAATCGGAAATCACTAAACTTGTAGCAGAAGCTCCTCCTGAGTTAGTGACAGCAATTCGGTAATGAACAACCGCTCCAGGAATTCGTTTTGGCTCATTAGAACCGCAACTAGCATCTTTGGTTGTGGTTGAAGCAATAATTGTTGCCGCTGATCCTGTGCAATTAACTGGATCCCATACAACGAAAGAAGATTTCACAACAGCGATACTTGCAGTGACAACATTGTATGTTCCACTTGCACTGTGCTTACCATCTCTTGCAATATCACCCGTCGCAGAACCGATGGCATCAGCAAAAACGATATCAATT
>CAYQEW010000035.1:0-13825 GCA_964416605.1 uncultured Bacteriovoracaceae bacterium
CACTAAAACTTGCGAGCGGTAGTATTATCAATCCAAGTAAAGACTTTGAACCTCTTAATACTAAAAATATCATTGTTCCTAAAATTGGTGTTGAATGGCGCGTGAATCCCAAATTCATTTTGCGCTCTGGATACATGTATCGCCCCACACCTCTCGTAAAAGATCACACACTTCCTGGTAACTCACTTGATGCTAATGTGCATGCTCTTTCTCTAGGTGTAGGCTATTTATTCAATATGTTTTCTACGCCGATGGAATTTAATCTTGGCCTTCAGTACTATTACCTCGCTCCAGAAAAAGTAACCAAAATTGCGGTTATGGAAAATGGAAGCGCTGGACAACCGGTTGGTTACGGTGGCTATGACATTGGTGGGAGTGTCCAAGCTCTCTCGATGGGTTTAAAGTGGGGTTTTTAGTTTGGGTGTAAGTATTATCTGTAAAAATAAAAAAGCTCACTTCGACTACTTTCTTCATGAAAAGTTTGAAGCTGGAATTGTTCTTCTCGGAACAGAGATTAAAAGCTTGCGAGCAGGTAAAGCAAGTATTACCGAGGCATTCGTCACAATTGATAAAAAAAATGAAGTATGGCTGATCAATATGAACATTCCTCATTATGAATTTGGAAATATCAACAATCATCAAGAGATGAGAAAAAGAAAGCTTCTTCTCAACGAAAAAGAAATTAAAGATATTTTACACTCAATGAAAACCAACGATAATAATCTTATTCCCGTAAGTCTGTATTTTAAAGAATCATTGGTTAAAATAGAAATCGCTCTTGCGAAGGGAAAAAAGAATTTTGATAAAAGAGAAACCGTAGCCAAAAGAGATATTGAAAGAAAAATTCGTAAAGGGAATTACGAATAAAACAAAAGGGAATTTATGCAAAACGACGAAGTTTTAAAAATTTATCCTCTTCAAGATTCAAAATGCCTAACCCCCATTGAGGCGAAGGGATTAGGATCTCTTTTTACTTATCTCACGGACAATCTTAAGAAAGACGTGCGCAAATTAGAGCTTCAACTGCAATCAACCACGAATCCTGAAACAATTGAAATCCTGCAAACCAAAATTTCTCACCTCATTGATAAATGGTCAGAAAAAATAAAAAGACTTGGGGGAATTCCCATTAATTTAAATCAAATAAAAATCCCAACCAGTGCAGGTTATCTTTATTGGGAACATATTACTGTCAATAAACAAGAAAAATAATACCAATTAGATTTCAATATCTAAGATTTCTTTTGGAGCATCGATAGTTAAATTTTCGCAACCTGTTGCGGTAACAAGAATATCATCTTCAATTCTGATTCCAATCGATTTATATTTGCTTGGTATCTCTGCTATTTTTTCATTTAAATAAAGTCCAGGCTCAACGGTAAGTATCATTCCTGCTTTTAATACCGCCATCTTCTCATTCTCTTTATTCAGGTTATAACTTCCAACATCATGAACATCTAAGCCAATATAGTGGCCAAAGCTATGAGGGTAAAGTTTTTTAAATAAATCTGATTTTAGAACCTGGGAAGTGGAGCCGCTGAGAATTTTTAACTTAATTAAACCTTTTGCAAGTAAGGTGCGAGTTTTTATTTCAATATCATGAATCACCACACCTGGCTTTATCATTGAAATCAATTCTTTTTGCACATCGAGCACTAATTTATAAATATCCTTTTGAGAAGCAGTGAATCTGCCAGATAAAGGATACGTTCTAGTAATATCCGTTGCATAATAGTCATACTCTCCTCCTGCATCAATCAGAACGAGATCGCCTTTTGAGGCGATTTGATTATTTTTTTTATAATGAAGAGTGCAAGCATTGTTTCCAGCAGCCACAATACTTCCATAGGCTAAGCCATTTGCTCCGTTAGCATAAAAATGAGATTCAATAAAATCTTGAATAGTTTTTTCATCACTCAAATCTGGGAGCACATTAAGAACTTGGCCATAAGCCTGAGCTGTGGCTCTACATGCTTGACGAATATGGGCAATTTCATTTTTATCTTTAAGAAGTCTCATTGGTGCAGTTATAAGACTTGAGTTCAGTAAAGTACTAGGAAAACTTTGTTTCCATCTTATCTGGGATTGTATCTTCGTTATTATATCCAGATACATTTTAGGAAATTCAAAATAATCTAAATAAATTTTCTCTTTAAATTTAAGAATCGATCCAATTTGATTAAAAAAATCAATATTCGAAAAAGCTTGATCAACTCCCAGAGTTTTTGGCGCGGCTTCAACTCCCAAAAGCTCACCTTCCCAAAGTTCATAAAGGGGGTCTTTGGCTTTTACAAAAATAATCGCCTTATCTTCTGTTAAAACTAAGTAAGAATTAGGCTCATCAAAACCCGTTAAATAATAAAAATCACTATGCACTCTAAAGTGATAGTGAGTGTCTAGGCTTCTTTTAGCCTCGTGACCACTAAAAAATATCGCTACGGCATCTTTTAAATTTTTTTGTATTTTTTTTCTTCGCGAAATGAAAACAGAGTAATCCACTAGTAGCGCTCCTTTAAAATTTCTAAAAAAGTATTTGTTAAAGATTTAACGATAGGCTCTTCTTCTCTTGTTTTTAAATAAGCAAGGTGTACAACATTGGTTAAGGGCTTACGATGTTCAAAAATAACCTGTAAACCATCGTGATTTCTTCTTGCATACTTTATATAATGATGAGGTAAAATTCCAACCCCTGTCCCTTTTTTAATAAGCCTTGCCACACCTTGAACATTCATTGCGGTAGCTCTGGCATAAAGATCTATTTTTTCGCCAGGGAAATGAAATTGAAACCAAGTTTTAATTAAATTACAGTCAGGAAAATAGGAAATAAAATCAAGGTCTCTGAAATCATCCACTTTTAAAGTTTCATCATCCACTATATTTTTATATTTTTTGGCAACACATAAATGGAGATATTCTTCATAAACAGGCTTAGAAGCAATCTCGCTATCCATTGTGTACTGATCAATAAAAGCAATATCAACTTCACCATTAAGAAGCATTCTATTCATATCTGAGGCATAGCCGTAAATAAAATGAAATTTAAGTTTTGGATATTTAGCAAAAACCTCACGCATGATTCCCAGAATAACGCTGTTTCCAAACTCAGCAGGAAAACCAATGGTAAAGGTTCCCTTAAAAAAAGAATCACTCGCTTTGAGTGATCCTAAGGCATTTTCAATTTGAAAAAGTCCCAAAGAACTTTGGTTATAAAGTTTTTTGGCAGCAAAGGTAGGAATAATTTTTTGCTTCACTCTTTCAAATAACTTTGTTTCTAAAATTTCTTCTAACTGTCTGATATGTTGACTAACTCCAGACTGTGTCAATTTTAATTCTTTGGCTGCGGCAGTCATACTTTGATGACGAAAAACGCACTCAAAAACTCTCAAAGCGTTAAGATTGAGATGATCAATAATCATTGAAGCCTACTTTGCATTCGGGTCCGTTGTTGGGCCTGAAGTTTTATGTCTAAAAGTAATAAGACCGTGAGATAGATCATAGGGAGATATCCCTACAGTAACTCTATCGCCTTGTACAACCTTGATATAAAATTTTCGCATTTTTCCAGAAAGTTTCGCTGTGATGTCATGACCGTTATCAAGCTTCACACGGAAATTTCCGTGCGAAGCGATATCAGTGACAAGACCTTCTGCTTCGATCAAGTCTTCTTTTGCCATAATTATTTATTACCTTTTTCTTCAGACTTCACTTCTGTTTTTTCTTCGCCATGATGCTTTTTTCCATGTTTACGGCCATGGTGTTTTTTTCCTTTACACTTACCTTCACATTTTTTTCCATCTTTGCAGTCTTTACATTTTTCTTTGTCACAACATTTTTTTTCTGTATGACATTTTTCATTTTTCACTTCTTCTTTTTTTTCTTCCTTCATTTCTTCTTTCTTTTCAGCTTTAACTTCTTTTACTTCTTCTGAGCTTGAATGAGCAGATGGACGAGCATAAAAATCTTCGTGTACTGATCTATGATGATCAGCAAAAGCAGAAAAACCCAAAACTAAAGCAATCGTTAAAATAATACTTTTCATAAAATCTCCTATTGTTATTGATATTATTATTTCAATAATATCAGAGATTAAGCTTACCGACAAAAAAGATAAAAAATTTCCTTTCCCTAGTTGACTTACGGAAAAAATACGGATAGTCTTTTTTCATGGCACTCACCAAAAAACAAAAATTAGTTTTTGATTATATATCTGAATATATCGATCTCAATGGCTACTCCCCCACTCAGATGGAAATTAAAAATTATTTTGGCTTTAAATCTCTTGGTTCTGTTCAAGACTACATTCACTATCTGACGAATGCCGGATATTTAAAGAATGGATCGAATACAGTTAGAGGTTTAGAACCCGCTCACAAAATTTCTTCTGTCGCAACATCTCTTGCAATACCCTTACTCGGGCATGTTGCGGCAGGAGCACCTATTGAAACATTTGAGCAGTCTGAAACGATCTCTGTCCCTCAAGAAATGATCAAAAAAGGTGAGTTTTTTGCTCTGCAAATTCAAGGTAACTCGATGATTGAAGATGGTATTTTTGATAATGATATTGTGGTTATCAAAAAACAAAATACTGCCAATCGCGGAGAAACAATTGTCGCCACCATTGATGATTGCGCCACCATTAAAAAATATCAACCGAGTAAAAATTTTATTGAACTTATGCCAGCAAATGAAACTCTCAATCCCATTAAAGTTCTTCCTCATGAAAATTTTGCCATTAAAGGAATTCTAGTAGGACTTATTAGGCGCTATACCTAAACAAAACCTATCGCGGAAAAAACTCTTATCTACATGTATATAAGTAATTAATGTTATTTTAATCTAATGAAAAAAATAACGATACTTTTTCGCATTTTATTAAGTTGTTCAGATGGCCATCATCTCGATCAAGCCTCTACGCCCGCTGAATGTTTAGGTAATTATCTTTTAATGTCAAAAATTGAACTTGTTGATTATGATTCAACTATTGGCAGTATTAGCTTTAAAGATATCTCTTCAACTGTTTCCTCAATCCCTATTACAAAAAGAAAATGGACTCTCCATGATATAAGAGAATTCTTTCCCAATAGTGCTCCTTGTGGACCCGCTCCAGATGATTGTAGTTACCGAGGTTTTTCTCCTAGAACACAAAATACTGAAATTGGTCTCTGGGAAGGCTTAGTTACCTTAGATGATATTCGAGTTGATTTAGAAGTAACTGATATTTGCGGCAACAGTTCTATAAGTACTGCGGTTTTAGGCACAGGTACACCAGGGGATTATTTAGTGGGAATTTCTCAAGTTGATGTAAGTTTATCTGCCAATCAAGTTACACTAACTGAAAATTTCTACGCAGATAACTTTCTGCCTTTTTTAACAATTAATTCAGACAACTTTGGAATTGATTGGAATAATGATTCAGTTGTTGAAACGGTCAATAGTACAACTAAAATAGAAAACCACACCTATGCTGCACATGGTACATACAAAATTAAAACCTATAGCGAAGACAATGATTTAACAGCAGCTTTTTCTTCTGCTCCTGATGTATTATTTACTGAAATTATTGTCAATTTTAAATAATGACTTCAGTACCCATAATGGGCCTATCAACAAAAAAACTAAATCTTGAAAAAAAGATGGTTTTTTGCCTTCAATCTTATGACCATAAAATTGACCAATCCATGCCAACACAAAAAGTATAACACTTAATGGAAGTAAAATTTCTTTTTGGTGTAACAAATGAGCCAAAATAAGCATTGGAAGGGTCATAATAAGCATTCCAAAAAAATATTTTTTACTTAAAGTGAAATAAAAAATAAGGCACCCTAGAACAAACAAAGTACCCCAATTAATAAAGTAATCATTGTTTACAAAAGGAAGGCTCCATAAAATGCCGATCACGGTAAAAGTAATAATCGGAACACAAATTTTATGAATAACTTGGTTCGTTTTATTTTGATGGCTTTCGCCATAAGCTTCTAACCACTTTTCAAGGGTACGCATATTATATTGCTTCCTTTGATTGCGAAGACAAATAAACACTCATCGGCTCAAGGTAACTCAATTGGCGCACTTTCACTCGATAGTGCCCTAATAAAATTTTTATTTTTTTCGTAGATTTTAAAGTCGCAAAAATTTTATTTCGATTATCTTCAAAAAAAAGATAATGGTGTTGATTCTTGGTATAAACTATCTATTACTTGAAGATCCATATCTTCTAAACAAACAAGACTACGAGAACCATCTTGAAAGCGAAGCAAAATAAAAAAACGTTGCGACAATTTCTGACGCATCCAAAAATTTTCTCCTTGATCTCCCTCAAAAGAAACTGACTGGCCTTGATGAATAGCAAGGAGATGAATCTTATTTTCATTTTGAGTTAAGAAATCACCCAGAGTCTGTGATGCATTTTTATCACTATTAAAATAAATGTCTTCCGCACTACTCGCGTAAAGATTTTGAGATAATAAAAAAAAGAGAATAAGTATTTGTTTCATAAAAAAGGACTAACTCATGTTAATAAGAAAATCAAGATTATGTTTTGGTGCCGCTGGAGGGACTTGAACCCCCACACCGAAGTACTAGATCCTAAGTCTAGCGTGTCTGCCAATTCCACCACAGCGGCTTTTTGATTAGGAAGTGAAAATTTATCCCTAAATCAAAAAAATATCAAGTAAAAAAAATATATTTTTACTCGATATTTATTGAATCAAAGAAGAAGTTATCGTTTGACTCAACTGAGATTTAGGAATTCCTTTCGGAATCGCCTCAAGGAGGTTTTTCGTATAATCTTTTTGAGGATTAAAATACACTTCTTCTGCTGTATTCATTTCCACGATTTTTCCATCATACATCACCGCTACAATGTCTGAGAAATAATTAATGACTGAAAGATCATGAGAAATAAGAATATAAGTCAAACCAAATTCTTCCTGAAGATCAAGTAAAAGATTGAGAACTTGTGCTTGTACAGAAACATCTAGAGCCGAAACAGACTCATCGCAGATAATAAATTCTGGCTTCAAACTAAGTGCTCTCGCGATACAAATACGCTGACGTTGTCCGCCTGAAAACTCATGCGGATAGCGATAAAGATGGTTCATATTAAGACCCACTTTATTCATCAGCTCTTTGGCCATATCTAGACGTTCATTTTTATTAGCGCCAATAGAATGTAAATTCATCGGCTCAAGAAGAATATCTTTAATCGACATACGTGGATTAAGCGAACTGTAAGGATCTTGAAAAATAATCTGCATTTTAGAGCGCATCTTTTTTAAATCAGGAGCATTGAGAGATGTAAGATCAACTCCGTTATAAATAACACTTCCGGATGTTGGCTCAATAAGTCTAATAAGACTACGTCCCAGAGTTGTTTTTCCACATCCCGATTCACCTACCAGTCCAAGCGTCTGGCCTTTTCTTAACTTAAAACTCACGTTATCAACTGCTTTAACGTAGTCGACGGTTTTACCAAAAAATCCACCTTTAATCGGAAAATAAGTTTTAAGATTATTGACCTCTAAAATAACTGGATTTTTATTTTCTTGATACTCATATATTTTGGAAAACATTTTAAGTTTATCGGGTGCAACTTTTATTTCATTGCCATCAACATCCATAAAATCGCTCACAGTTAAAAGCCTTTCAGGGTTACCAGTGAGACCAGGCCTGCAGGCAATCAAACCCTTCGTATAAGGGTGTGTTGGATTCATGAATATTTTTTTAGCATCAGCTTTTTCTACAATATTACTGCGATACATAACAACGACATCATCCGCAATATCAGCAATGACACCCAAGTCGTGAGTAATAAAGAGCATACTCATTTTTATATTTGTCTTGCAGATCAAACATAAGCTCGAGTACTTGTTTTTGAATTGTCACATCTAGAGCGGTTGTTGGCTCATCACAAATAAGAAGTTTCGGTTCACAAGCGATAGCCATGGCAATCATGATGCGTTGTTTTTGGCCTCCCGATAACTCATGAGGATAGGCATAAGCGCGTACTCCTGGATTAGGAATGCCGACTTGATCCATCAAGAAAATTGCTTTTGTGAAAGCTTCTTTCTTTGAAATTTTACTGTGCAGTCTAAGAACTTCTGCGATTTGCGATCCCACATTAAAGACGGGATTAAGACTCGTCATCGGCTCCTGAAAAATCATCGAAATATCGTTGCCGCGAATTTTTTGCATTTGCGAGTTCGTGTAATTGATAAGATTGGTGCCCTTATAAAGAATTTCTCCCGATAATTTTGCAGGTGGTTTAGGAAGAAGTCCCATAATGGCTAAAGATGTCACGGATTTACCTGATCCTGATTCTCCAACAAGTCCTAGTGTTTTTCCTAACTCAATATCAAAAGAAACATTATTTACAGCTCTTGTTGTAAAATCAGGAGTGATAAAATCAACACAAAGATCTTTTACACTTAGAACAATTTCTGAATGATTCATATTAAGATTTTCCTTTTAATTTCGGATCAAGAGCATCGCGAAGAGCATCGCCTAATATATTAAATGCAAGTACGACAAAAAACATTGCACAAGTCGCTCCGGCAAGTTGCCACCAAACGCCTCTCGATAATTCAAGACGAGCATCGGAAATCATGACTCCCCAACTTGGTTGATCGGTAACCCCGACTCCAAGAAAAGAAAGAATAACTTCTGACTTAATCGCATAGATAAATTGGAGAGATGTTGAAATAACAACTAAATGAAAAACGTTTGGCACAATATGAATAAAAAGTTTGCGCATATCACCTGCTCCCAATGCTCCTGCTGCTTGCACATATTCGCGAGTTTTGTGTTTAATGACTTCACCGCGAATCATGCGACAAAGCCCAATCCAAGAAGTGACTCCCAGAGCAATATAAACAGAAGTCAGTCCTCTTCCTAAAACAAACGTAATCGAGATCAAAAGCATGAAACTCGGAATCGAAGAAAGTGTTGAGTAAAACCAAACAATAATATCATCAACCCAACCGCCGAAATAGCCCGCCAGAGCGCCTAAAGTCAATCCAATTGGAATTGCAATCAAACAAGTCACTAATCCGATCGACATCGCCACCTGAGTGGCATGAAGAACTTTTTTAAAAACATCTCGTCCAAAAATATCTGTGCCCATAATAAAGTTCCAAGAGGGAGCTTCGTAATTTCCCCCCACTTGAGTTCCCCAATCACTTGCTAAAAATCCTAGGGCGCATAGGATAGCAATCAACGTATAAACTCCCACTATAACCATCGAAAAAACAACGACCTTGTCTCGCATCATACGCGACCAAGCGTCTTGCCATAAAGATTTACCCTTTTCAATCGGTGCTATATTTTTTGACATAAATGTTATCTCTCCTATTTTAATTTCACTCGCGGATCAACAAGGGTATACATAACATCCGTGAGTAACTGAAACACGATAACCATTATCGCTGAAAGAATGGCCATCGCTCTAATGACTGGAAAATCATAGGAGTTAAGAGCATTCACAATCATTGTTCCTAATCCTGGTATCGAAAAAAATATTTCAATAAGTACTGAACCTAAAATAAGAAAAGGAAGTTGAATCAAAACATAAGTAAGAATAGGCACCATGGCATTGCGAAGAACATGCTTAAAGAGAATAACCATCTCTCCTAGTCCTTTAGATCTCGCGGTGCGCACGTAGTCTTGATAAAGCTCATCAAGAACCACTGTTCTAAAAAAACGCAAATCAGGTCCGATACTTAAAATAACCCAGATAATTGCAGGCAAAAGAGCATAGGGAATAAAGGCAGGGAATCCCTCTTCATAGCCACTGATCTCAAACCATCCCAATTTAAAAGCAAAGAACCACTGACAAAATAAAATATAAGTCAGACTGGAAATACTGAGCATCGCAATGCTCACAATTCTAGCAAAAAGATCGAACACCCCTCCTCGGTAAAGAGCGATGACAAGTGCCAGAGCAATAGAAATAACAAGAGAAATAATAAATCCTGGAAGAGCAAAAGAAAGAGAAGGAAATGCTCCTGCTTTGATCATATCCATAATATTTTGTTTCGTTGACCAAGAGCGTCCAAAATCAAGGGTAAAAGCTGATTTGACGGTATCAAGATATTGCATAACAAGTGGCTTATTGAGTCCTAGCTGTTCTCTCATATCTGCCATTTGCTGAACTGTAGCATTCTTGCCCAGTAAAAGAGCTGAAGGATCACCAAAAATCACATTAAAAATAATGAACACAATCAAACACACTCCTAAAATAATCGGAATGGAATAGATCAGTTTGCGTAAAATATAAATCAAATTATCTTTCATAGTTTACAACTTTTTTAAATACTCAGTTTTTTTGGCGGTATCAATATTGAGATATTTTTCGCGTCCATGAGTAAAATCTGTGAATTTATAGTTTTTAAGCCATGCTTGAGTGACCATATATTCTTCGCGATGAAGCCCAAATATCCACGGCACCTGCTCACCAATATACATATTTAATTTACGATAAAGCTCTGTGCGCTCAGGAGAATCTTGCATCACCTTTGCTTCATCAAACATTTTATTGAAGACTGGATCATCGTAATTGGCTCCGTTAGCTCCAGGAGCTTTGTTGGGACCGTAAAGAAGTTGTAAAAAGTTTTCAGCATCGGGATAATCTGCCGACCAGGCCATCCCATAAGTCATGTGCGAACGAGTATGAACTTTCTTTTGTAGTTCAGGCCAAGTATTCGTATTGATTTTTATTTTGATGCCAATTTGCGCCATACATCTTTGTAGATGCTCTGCAATTTGCCTATTGGTTGTTGATTCCGGAATTTCATGAGTTATTTCAGGCAATCCCTTTCCATCGGGATAACCCGCTTCCGCTAAAAGTTTTTTCGCTTTTTCTATATCATGTTGCATGTAAGGATTCACATAACTAGGATCATAACCCGCAATCCCTGGTGGAATCACCGATTGAGCAGGAACTCCTACGTTGGCATAAAAAAGCTCTATTGCTCTTTTCCCATCGTACGCAAGGGCCATAGCCTGACGAAGTTTTATATTTTTAAAAAGGGGATTTTCGTAATTTAAAGCGGTAAAAGTCACGTCAGCTTCCGGAGTAATCGTTAAGCGAAAACCTTTATCTGAAAGCTCTTTTGACAATGTTTTATCTTTAGAAACAACTCCCGCAAAATTATCTTTAGGAATTTTAACATAGTCTAACTTACCTTTAAAAAAATTAAGCCATCTCGGTTGATCCTCAACGATGACATTGTAAATAACGGTGTCAGCAAAGGGAAGTTTTTTACCAGCATCAACAAGTAGGCCTTTTTCTTCATCTCCAGGCTCCCCTTCCGTTGGATAAAAATTATCGCGATACTTAGGATTTTTTTTGTACACAATTTTATCGGTTTGTTTAAATTCTGGAAGAAGGTAAGGTCCTGTGCCTACAGGATGATTAAGAAAACTATCTTTATAATGGTCCACAACTTCATGAGCCACTACAAAAGTAAAAGGCATCGCAAAAGCGTAGAGGAATTGAGGGAACTTTTGCTTTAAAACAAATTTGAGAGTGTATTTATCCGGAGCATTCATTCCTTCGACAAACTCATTGTAATGGGCATTGTCTTTGGCTTTTGAGTATTTGTCGCGCCACTCATCAAGTCCTTTAATTTTATTTTGTAAAAGCCACCAGCCCGAAGAATTATTGCGCGCATCGGCTAAGCGCTTAAGGGAGTAAACAAAGTCCTCTGCCACAAGTTCGCGACCCTTTCCTTGTGGAAAAGCTTCGCTATCGTGAAAGAAAATACCTTTTTTAATGGTAAAAGTGTAGGTTAAGCCGTCATCTGAAACAACGGGCAAGTTTTCTGCGAGAGCAGGAATCAGAACATAAGGTCTTTTGAGATAATGAAAGGCAAGTAAGCCTTCATAAACCCTTGATGTTTCTTGTCCTGCATAGCGATCATCCGCCATAATCGGGTCAAGTCCTTTTACTTTGCCAATATCGTAAATATTGAGAACAACTTCTCCTTCTTTTTCTTTATTTGCGGTACACGCTATAAATAAAAGTGACAATAAAACGAACTTTAAAAGACCCATTTGTATCTCCTTCCCTTTAATTTTATGGGTATTTTTACCTAATAAGTGATGAAAATTCAAAGAATCATTATAATGCAGCGCATGAGTTCACGAAAATTTCTTGGGTAAAATGTTTTTGATTTTCCATCGAAAGAGTGATGCGATGAAAAAAACCTTCTTTTTCTGCGAAAAAAATCATTTTAAAATTTAAGTTTGGTGATAAAGCAAGTGTGACCATTATTTGCTGAGAATCAAAAAGCCAGTCACTTATAATCACTCCCTCGCCCCTTGGAAGCTCCAATGGGCAGATGTAAGCATTTTTACTTTTGAGTGAGCACTTTGCTAGATAATTTTTTTGTTCTGAGAGTGTTTTAACAATCAAAGCATTGTATCCAAGAAGTTTCAGGATAATCTCAGGATCAATCGCCACATTATTTTTTTCAATATAATCCCTAAAACCATTCAGCAGCCGTGCTCGCACGCCCCCATGCATGACAAGTCCTTCCTTGCTAAAATCTTCCCAACTCATGTCCAAAAGCTCTTCTCCGTAGAGAGGAAAAGTGAGTGCAAATTTCCAATGTTTGTTTTCAATAATTGATTCTGCGCTCGCCACATAACTGTGGTCTCCTAGTTCAATGCGAGATTTTCCTGAAAAATTATAACAAATACTTTTTATTTTTTGCTCAGGTGAAACAGAGATATTTGAAGACACTGTCGCGCAAGAAACAAGAATAAATAAAATGATGTATTTCATGAAAAAAGTTTAACGATCTAAAACGATATTGTACAGGAAGTTTAAGGAATTGAAGCAGGTAAACGACTTTGAACAGATTCCAATTGAGCTTCAATGAGAAGCTTGTCTTCGGTTTTTTTCGCGAGAGCAAAAGCTTTTTTATAGATACTGTGAGCATCTTTTATTTTCCCCATAGCCTGAAGAATTTGTCCTAAATGACTTAAAATAACAGGATCTTTTTTTTCTCTCACAACTGCTTTTTTTAAGTAGCTCAAAGCTTTCTGATAATTTTTAATCGTAAAATAATACCATCCCATAGAATCTAAAATATAGCCATCTTCAGGGCTCACCGCCAAAGCCTTGGATAAAAGATTAAATGCAGAAGGCAATTCTTTATTGCGACTTACCAGTGAGTATCCGAGAAAATTGAGAAGCTGTGAATTTTCGGGATGTTTTAAAATAAGCTGATTTAAAAGTTCGTCTGACTTTTCATAAAGTTTATTTTTTTCAAAAATAGTTGCAAGATAGTAATGGTCATCATCCGTGGCATGAGGGTTCATAGGAGTTTCTTTTAATATATTTAAAGCTTGCGTTGAAATTTTTCGATTTTCATAAAACCGAGCTAAAATAATTTGCAATTCTAGTTCATGCTTTTTATTGATATTTTTCTGCACTAAAATATGTGAAATTAATTCTTTTTCTTTGTCTTGACGCGAATAAATAAGTGCAATCTGCCTACTCGCTTCAACATAAAAAGAAGAGTCGTTTTTTATTTCCAAATAACTCTTTAGAGCGTTTGTATCATCTTTTAAATTTAAAAAAGCATATCCCTCCAAAAAGAATAACTTCGGACTTAATTCGCCTTGCCCCTTGATCTCATCGATAATATCAATGGCTTTTTTCCAGTTTTTACTTTCTAAATACAGCGAAATAATTTTAATTTTTAAATCCTGGTCATAAGACCTTTGATCAGATAATTTTTCTAAAAAAAATCTTCCTTGCTCTTGCCTGTCTCGATCAAAATAATACTGACTAAGTTCACTTAAGATAACTTCACTTTCT
>CAYQEW010000036.1:0-13542 GCA_964416605.1 uncultured Bacteriovoracaceae bacterium
AAATTTAAATAAGTTAATGCAGGCTTTGGATTTTCATTAAGAGGCGCTATCTTTGTTAAAATTTCAATCGCTTTTTTATATTCTTTGTTGTCTTCTAGAATTGCTGCATATTGCATTCCGACGAGAGATTTCACAATATTGTTTTTAATACCTTTATCCCAAAAAGCTGCAACAAATTGTTGTTTCGCAGCGATGTCAGTAGGACTAAACTTGGAAACAATTAGTTCAAATGGATTTAAAAGTCTTTCTGGGCGATCAACTGAGTTTAAAAGAGCTGAAAAATTTTTAACAATAACATCTTGAGTAATTTTTCCTTCATTAAAATCTTTTAACGAAGTAGTTTGAAAAGCATAGATTTTTTCTAAAGACTCACTCGCCTTATTTTTAGAGTAAGAGAAATAAACCACTGACGCGACAGCAGCGGCAGCAAGAATAAGTCCGATAACGAATACAAGACTTTTGTTTGATTTAAAAAATTTTAAAAAATCAACTTCTTGTCTATTGAGGTGTTCTAAGCTTCCAAAATTCAAATCATCTGTTTTTTCAACCATAAATTTACTCCATTAACATTTTATTGCACTATCATGAAGACAATTTGATAAGTTGTCAAAAATGAATTGTTTATATATTCTTTTTTATTAAGAAAAGGTGGTGAGGTTTGCGTCTTATTATAATGCTTTCATTGATTTCGCTTATATCAATATTTTCAATCAATGCTCAAACGACTAAATCTACCAACCCCTATGGTGACGATGATGATACTGATGTAAATATTGGTAGTGATATATTTACGGACTTTAATGAAGATGTTGAGTCAAATCAAGTTTATGAGGATGAACGCTTCTATCGCTACGGAAGATTCTTCTCTTTTAACGTCGGAATGGGTATGACCCGCTTCACAGGAAATCGCGGTGCCGCCTATGAGAATGATGACCCAATGTTCCACATGTCTTTTAATTATTTTGCAAACTTTCAACTCTCTTTCACTTTAGGTATCGAATACTCAAAACACACTATGATTATAGATACTTTTGTCAATGGCTACGACTCAACTATTGTCGGAGCTATTGAAGTGCAAATGATGAGGCCCTTCTTTGGTTTAAGATACTACCTCGACACCTCCAATCTAGGGACAGCCATTACTTACGCCAATCCTTATTTAACAGGACGTTTTGAATACTGGTACCAAACCAATAAATTTCGCGAACTCAGTCCTCCAGAAAAACAAAAAGGCGGAGGAGTTGGCTTTGCAGTGGGCTTTGGCTTAGAATTTCCGGTGATTATTCGCAAGGGCTATATCAATTTAGAGTGGCTTTTCCATACCGCGAACCTTTTTGATAAAAATACCTCCGACTATCAACAGATAACAGACTCAAGTCGTATTCCGAGTGGTGGCCAAAGCCTTTATGGCTATGAAGACTTAACGGGTTATATATGGAGCTTAGTTTTGAGCTATAATTTTACATGGTAACAGATCCTTCATTTGCTATTCAAATTAAAAATCTCAGCAAACACTATGTTTCCTTTAAAAAGAATCCTGGAATAGTTGGGGCAATTGGATCATTTTTTAATAAAAAATTTACCACCAAAGTTGCTCTTGAAAATTTTAACTTAGATATTAAAAAAGGCGAAATTATTGGACTACTCGGTCCCAATGGAGCAGGCAAAACAACTCTCATGAAAATGCTCAGTGGAATTATTGTTCCAACTTCTGGTGAAGTGAGAGTTTTTAATTTTGAACCAGCAAAACGTCAATTGCTCTTTAAAAAGAAAATTGCCCTCGTCATGGGCCAAAAATCCCAGCTTTGGTGGGATATCCCAGCGATGGACTCTTTTGAATTGCTCCAGAAATTTTATGAACTTCCAATTGAAGATTTTAAAAAAAGAGTTTTTGAATTAAGTGATTTACTGAATGTGAGAGAGCAATTAAACACCCAAGTAAGAAGACTTTCTCTTGGCGAAAGAATGAAACTCGAACTGATTGCAAGCTTACTCCATAAGCCCGATGTTATCTTTTTAGATGAGCCAACCATTGGACTAGATCTGATCGCTCAAGAAAAAATTCGAAATTTTATTTTAGACTACCATCAAAAAAATAACACCACGATTATACTCACATCACATTATATGGCGGATGTTGAAGCACTATGCTCTCGCATTGTGCTTGTCATGGATGGCAAGAAAGGCTATGACGGCTCTCTGGGAGATTTTAGAAATCTCTTGGGGGACAGTAAAACTATCCAATTTGATTTCGAAAACAATATTGATGAAAAAAAATATTTCGAAGATTTTTCTCCCGAATGGAAATCAAATTCAACGGTGCAGATAACTATTCGCGCCACTGAATTTAGAGAAGTTACCTCTCACATTCTTGCCCACTATCCCGTAAGCAATATTATTACTGAGCAAATGCCTATTGAGTACGTCATGAAAGCCATTATGAATAAAACTCATATCCTATGAAACGTTTAGCTAAATGGATAAAAATTATCGAAATTAATCTTAACAAGACTCTTGCCTATAAACTTAATTTTATCCTTCTTATTCTGGGGCCGCCGATTGTTTTTTATTTTATAAAGTACAATCTTTGGCAGACTATTTTTCAAAGTTCAAGCAGTGATATTATTCAAGGCTATACTTTTAAAACGATGATCAATTACCATTCCTGGGTACTTATCTTATCTCTTCTTTCTCAGGGCCATACTGCGATGAATTTAAGTGAAGAAATTAGGCTAGGAAAAATATCATCTTATCTTATTTATCCCATTGAATTTTGGGAGTTCCACTTTGCAAGTTTCTTGTCATTCACGCTATTGCAAATAATCGTTGTTACAGCAACCTTTTTATTTTTCTGGCAGATGAACATTATTATACTGCCTCATTATCTTGATATTTTATGTGTTTTTTTCTATTGCTTACTAGTGAGCCTTTTTTGGTTTAGCATTCAATTTTTTCTAGGACTTTTTACTTTTTGGATTGAAGAAAGTTGGATCTTACGAGTTCTTTTTCAAGTCATCAGTTCATTTCTCTCTGGTGCGGTTATGCCTCTTGAACTTTTTCCTTCAAACATCGTAAAAGCTCTTTCCTATTCGCCTTTTCCTTATATGACCTACTATCCAATAAAATACATTCAAAGTCAGTCCGTAGATCTTAGTCGTGGAGTTCTCATGTTGACTCTATGGATTTTTATCTTTTGGATAGGCAATTCGCTACTTTGGAAAAGAGGGATTAAGCTTTATTCGGGCGCAGGTATTTAATAATGAGGACAATAAAAAAATATTTTGCAATCTATCTTAAATTTATAGAAACATCATTTACCGACTCTCTTTATTTTCGAACAAGTTTTATTCTCGTTCTGCTGCTTGATTTAGCTTTTTACTATATGACTTTCCAAACAATTATTTTTCTTTTTAATCATGTCTCAACTATTGGAATTTGGAATAAAAATGAACTTCTTTTTTTCACTTCTTTTATTGTCGCGATTGATCAACTTCACACAACTGCTTTTTCTGCCAACCACTGGCTACTCGCAGAAGATATTCGCAATGGAAAATTCGATTTTACTCTCCTCAAGCCAGCTTCAAGTATTTTCATTTCTTTTTTAAGATACTTTCGAGCCCCTAGTTCTTTGAATATTTTTCTCACTCAAGGTCTTCTTATTTACTATGGAATACAAATTCATCTTAGTCTTGGACAGTGGATGATTCTTCCTCTTTTGATCCTACTCTCTCTTTATCTTTTCGCGATTATCCAAATTTTGCTTTCATGCTCTATGTTTTTTCTCATTGATGGAACAGCTATTAATTTTTTGCGAATGCAATTTCAAAGTATTTCTAAATGGCCTGATTATACTTATTCGTACATGACAAGAAAGTTTTTCACTATTGCACTTCCATTCCTTTTGGTCGGAAGTGCTCCAGTACACTTTTTATTAAAGCCTTCTCAGTGGTTGCCCCTCGTTTATTTTCTACTGGCAATTATAGTCTTTACTTTTATCACTCTCACAGTTTGGCGCTACGCTTCGAACCGCTATCATTCTCCCTCTAGCTAATTATCGCGTTTAGCAGCCCTTTCTTTTATTTCACTAGTTGTTCTAAAAATAATATGAACAGGCGTATTATCAAAATCAAAATAATCCCTTAGACCATTTTTAAGATACCTCTGATAGTTATCTGTTATTCCTTTTGATTTGTTACTCACGAGTAATATCGTAGGAGGCCCAGATTTCACAAGAGAAGCATACTTAACTTTAAGTCTTGCCCCTCTTGAATGAGGAACCAGAAATGGATTTTTATTAATCAATTCAGAAACAGCGATATTAAGTTTGGCAGTAGGTATCTTTTGATTGCGAACTACAATTGTTTTGACAATACTGTCTTTTAATTTTTTTAAATGCTGACCGTTCTTAGCTGAAACGGGCACTAAATCACAATAGCTAAGCCACGGGATAGTGTATTTTAAATCATCCAGCCATTCCTTGCGCTTGCGATTATCCGCCATTGTTTCTTTAATCAAATCAACTTTATTGAGGACTACAATAATTGATTTTCCTTTTTCAATTGCAATATCAAGAAGCCTTCTATCTTGATGAGTAATACCTTTTTCAACATCTAGGACATGTAAAACAATATCTGCCTCACTCATGGATCTAAGGGCTGAGTATATGGCTTGAGTCTCAACATACCCTTGCATATTCTTCGCTTTTTTTATTCCGGCGGTATCAATCAATTTGATCGATCTTAAAAAATCACTTGGTTCAACCTCTTGCTCTTCTTCCTCATTGATATTTTCTTCAAAGAAATGTGCTCGCTCAGCAATATTGCCATCATCATTTTCAAAATTATCTTCGATTTCATCATATTCATAATCAAGCTGTAAATTTTCAAGCTCTTCTAGGATTTTTTTATCTGAGTTTCTAAACTCATCTTCTTGAGAGAGAAGATGCACTGTTTTATTGCCAAAATATAAGTCCAGATAACCATAAATAGGATCCATGGTTGTTCCCGCCACATCCGAGACCAAAGCTCTTTCCACTTCGAGTAATTGGTTAAGAAGAGTCGATTTCCCAGCGTTCGGCAATCCAATGATAGCCAACTGTGAAACAACATCATAATTAGGAAGGATTGCTTTTGAAATTTGATTTTTGGAATCAGTTGTAAAATCAAGAGAAAACATTTGCAGTTTTTCTCGAAGTTCAATCATCCCATGCGCATGCTCGGCACTCACCAATAGAAGCTGCTCTTCTTTTATTCCAAGTTCCCAAAAAACATTCTCATCTCCACTCTGAGAATAAGAATCAAATTTGTTCACGAGTAACCAAAATTTTTTATTTTTACTGCGGATATAATTAATAATAAGTCTGTCATAAGGAAGTAAACCCTCTCTGACATCGACAACGAAAAGCACTAAATCTGATTCATCAACCGTCACTTTTCCGTGCTCTGCCATCTTCTCAAAAAAAGGCTCAGGGGTATTTTTTTTCGTATTGGTATTTTGATGATCCGTATGAAAATCGGGATAAAATCCTCCGGTATCCACAAGAATAATTTCACAAGGAGCTATATTCTTTTTCTCATTTAAATAGGCAATCGAATAATGCCGATCTCTTGTAACTCCCGGAGTATCGAAGGTTAGAGCCTTTTGCCCTTTACGCACAATGCGATTAAACAAAGTACTCTTGCCGACGTTTGGACGTCCTATTAAAGAAATAACTGGTATTAAATGACTCATTTTTGCCTCCAGGCTCTCATTGCTTCTTGTGGCCTAGGTAGTCCCACTTCTTCTAATATAAAATGATTTTTATACCATCTCGGACTCACCTTAACATGTAAATTAAGAAAAATTTTGGTTCCAAGCATCGCCTCTATTTTGACACGAGCATTTTGTCCAATATCTCTAATCATTTGCCCCTTTGCACCAATAACAATTGCTCGTTGCGAAGGCCGATTGACATGAATCGTTGCCGTAATATTTACATTCACATCTTTTCCTGGCACAGGACGATCTCTGCGATCAAAAAAATCATCTATTGTGACCGCTGTTTCATAAGGCAATTCTTCTCCAAGAAAAAGAAAAATCTGCTCTCTGATATATTCAGCGACAAAAAAACGCTCAGGCTTATTAGAAACATCTCCATTGGGATAAAGATGTGATCCCATTGGCGCGGCATCGCAAATTGCACCAATTAACTCATGAACCCCCTCTCCATTTTTGGCACTTATCGAAAAATATTTTTCGGCACTCGGAAGAATTTTTTGAATTTCTTCAAAAATATTCGCGAGAGTACCTGGAGGAGCCGGAACAAGGTCTAATTTATTAAAAACAATCCATGTGCGCTCTAAATTCGCTTTAAAATTTTCCGTAAATTTTGAAAACTCATCTTTAATGGGCGCAGAAAGATCTAAAACTAAAAGATTTATATCTGCTCCATCCGCTCCTTTTTTTGCCTGTTCATTCATGCGCTGATTTATATCAAGCGAAGAAAAATGGACTCCTGGAGTATCGACTAAAACGATCTCTGTGCGGTCTACGGTAAAGCTACAATGAAACTGATTTCTGGTGGTTTGTGGCTTATGTGTCACAATAGACAAGTCAAACCCCAAAAGATAATTAACTAATGAGCTTTTTCCAACATTAGGACGTCCCAAAATTGAAACCATAATTGATTTATTTGCGGGATGTTGATTTTCATTTAACATGTTTTCTCCAATATATTCTGTGATTTTATAAAGTGAATCGCCAAATCTTTTTCTGCTTTTTTCTTGGAAATATGAAAGCAGCTCTCTTTGTAAGAGCTTCCAACCTGCAAACAAACCCAAAAACCCTGAACGCCATCAACGGTCTCTGGATAGCTCGAATAAATCGGAGGCGTTTTAAATTTTTTATGACAATATTCTTGTAATAATGTTTTAGGGTCTGTCATGAGAAAACGATCTACATCATAAAAGCTACGTTGTTTTCTTTCTAAATATAATTCTTTTACTTTAGACCAAAAATCACTCACAGCCTCAAAACTCGTTTGTGTAAATATATATCCGATGATTGCTTCAAAAATATCTGCAGATATTGATTTGCTGCTCTTTTGTAATTCACCTTTGCCCACCAAAAGTAAATTTTCAAGCTCCAAAATATCACTTATCTCAACGAGAGATTCCTGTGAAACCAAGAAACTTCTCATCTTTGAAAGCTCTCCTTCATTTAATTCAGGAAACTGATTGAAAAGATCCGTGGTCACTAAAACCTGTAAGACCGAATCTCCGACATACTCCAGCCTTTCATAGGAAACAGAAGACCACTTCGCATTTTCATGACAAAAAGATTTATGGCAAAAAGCATGGACTAAATTTTCTGAAAAATGGGTATAAATATTTCCAAATGAAGAACTAAATAAGTGCTGCTTCCATGAAACAAGAAATTCTTCTTTTTCCATTGAGGAGTCGTAAACAAAAGACATACTATTTTTCCAAGGTCATCAACTAGCTCAATTGCTAGAACGGTGGAACTATAAACTATTCCTTGAGAGATTGTAAGGGCTCCTGTAAATTATTCACAACCAAGCGGGCCGTATCTCATTTTTTTTTGAACTTGAAATTTAGAGCATATGGCAGTCTGGCCTCTGTAAGTAGGTCTCAGTATTTTAACACTATAAAAGTTGGAATAAGTATATTTAAAAACATCTTTTTTAGAGTTGATTACTCTGTAGATATTCTTTCATGAGTGGATTCATTTTTGTTGTCAATTGACCTTGTTTATTGGCAATAATGATCAACGCTTTGATTCCAATATTTTGCGCAAGATCAAGTCCTTCTGATCCCAATATCATGATCGCTGTTCCCCAAACATCCGCTTGTACTGTACTACTCGCCAAAACACTTGCAGAAACGACTTGATGAGTAACCGGTTGAACAGTTATTGGATCAATCAGATGAGACCGAATCACGCCTGAGTCTCGAAAAAAATTTCGGTAATTTCCTGAAGTCGCAATACCTTCTCTTTTCTACTTCAAACAAAAGATGAATTTCTATATATTGTGGAACAGGGACTGGGCCCGCGATGCATAAAAAAAGCCCCGCTTGAAGCGAGGCTTTTTGAGACTGATGATTACTTAACTTTCCAATAGTACTCGATCACAAGACGTGGCTCGAATTCAAAAGGAACATCTTCAGCAATTGGCATTGCATTGATACGTGCTTCTTCATTTTCACCAATAGGTTTTTTATCTAAGAATCCTGGAATTGTAGAAATTCTTGGTCTTTCTTTCGCTTGAAGGTAGTTTCCAGACTTAAATCCTTTAGAACTTAGAGTAATCGCATCTCCAACTGCAAGGAATTGTCCAGGAGTTGTGATTTTCTTACCATTCACAAGAACGTGTCCATGGATAACCATTTGACGAGCTGCTGGAATACTTGGTGCCCAATTAAGTCTGAAAATAACGTTATCCACTCTTCTTTCAAGATTGATGATCATTGTATCAACCCATGAACGAGTTTTGTCTTTTTTACTTTTTTTAACAAGATTCACTAGTTGTTTTTCTCTTAAACCATAGTGAAACATTACTTTTTGTTTTTCAATAAGACGGATTGTATAGTCTGAAAGTTTTTTTCTTTTCATACCGTGCATACCTGGACCGTAAGGGCGTCTTTCTAAAGCGCCAGCTTTACCTAATCCTGGAAGTTCAACTCCCAATCTTCTTTGAATTTTAAAGCGACTTCTGCCCATATCGACTTTAGCCATGGATATACTCCTTAAATTTATAAATTACACAATTAAAGCACCGATTTTTAGCATATTCATTTAAACGGGTCAAGCTATATATGACTTTTCTCTAGTCTTCGGTAATTTATTTTATCAACAAGCATATGAAAGTTAATATCTTGGATGATTTTTTCAAAATCACTTGGATAACATTTTATTTTAACCTCTAAATAAACAAGAGATTCATTTTGCGGATGATTAAATTCTTCAAATTGGATGTATTCAGATTTATGAAAGTCTAGGATTTTTTTGATGAAATCCCCGATACTACCTATGGATTGAATGTGGATCTGATAATTTCTTTTCAGCTTTACTTTTTCTTGAAGGTTGATAATAGGGTCAATAAATTTAAGTACGACTAAAACCGTGATGCCAAAGAAAAGAGCGGAAAAAACCAGTCCAAAGCCAATTACGGCACCAATGGCGGCAATAACCCAGATCGTTGCTGCCGTAGTCAGTCCTTGAACTTGGCCCTTGGATTGGATAATACTTCCCCCGCCGAGAAAGCCAATTCCTGAAACAATTTGTGCCGCAATTCTCGTAGGATCTGTGTGTCCAACGATCCGTTGCATTTCCATTGAGACCGCAGTGTAAAGGGCAGCTCCAAGACAAATGAGGATATTCGTCTTGACTCCAGCAGACTTAAATTTTTTTTCTCGGTCAATCCCAACGAGAGTACCAACAAGGATGGCTACAGATATCTTAAGCCCCATGGCAAGATAATAATCAGTTATTCCTAAAAATTCGATGTAGGTTGTCATAAATTGTTTCCTTTTTCTTACTAGATGCTATAGCAAAAAAAATAGAAATGTTCTAAGTTTTTTCCATCAATAACCTATAGAGCTTAACTAGATCAATTAAATCAAGACGCAGACGATTTCATCAATTTACTTGAGGTGACAATGCATCCAAAACGTGATGTTGTAAAAAATTATAATAAAAAAATAAAGTGATTTTTAAATGGGAATTAAAACAAAGGCTGCCAATAAGATCAAAAGCTCGTTTATATAAACTATCGAAAAATAATCTCATTTTGTTTGACATATAAAACAATTAGCTCTATTGTCGAACAAAAGGAGTGACCATGCTACTCGGTCTCACATCGTTACTAGTACTGCTATTTTCCTCTCACTCATTTGCCCTCGCAAATGATGAAATTGAAAAGAGGTTTGAAGTCATAACAGAAGAAATTGAACTTTTAAAAGCTAGTCAATTAATGGAAACATCTCAAGAGCGAGTCACTGGCTTAGGGTATTCTGCTTCTAAAATTTATAAAATAAAAAAAGGTGTTTCTATTGGAGCCTATGGTGAAATCACTTACAAAGACCCATCGAATAAAGATGAAAGTGGAACGACCAATATAAAGGGCACCCCAGAGGCAGAGGTCTTAAGAAATATCATTTATCTGGGTTATAAATTTAATGACCAATGGCTTGTCAACGCAGAGATTGAGATTGAGCATGTTGATAAAGTTTTCGCAGAATTTATTTATCTTGAGTATATTCACAGCCAAAAATTAAGATTTCGTTCAGGGCTTTTACTCGTTCCTATGGGATATGTGAATGAAGGGCATGAGCCAGTACTCTTTCCCTCTGTCGATCGTCCAGACATTGAAAGATATATCATTCCATCGACTTGGCGAGAAATTGGCCTAGGGCTCATTGGAGAAATAAACAATCTATCTTATAAGTTATATTTAATAAATGGATTTGATGGCCAGGACTTAGATAGTTCAGGCTCGGCGAATTCAATATTAAGAGATGCACGAAGAAAAGGTGGTAATTCAGGAAATGAAGATGCCAGTGATTTTGCTTGGGTAGGACGACTCGATTATCAAATTAATTCAAAATTAACTACAGGACTCTCTTATTATACAGGAGAAGCATCTGGAGGAAATCCAAATTCTTCAGGTCGAGTGAGTGATGTCGGTATTAATATGTACGATCTTCATGCTGAGCTCAACACTCATGGATTCAGAGGAAGATTTGTTTATGCGAATTTTAACACTAATGATGCAGCGAAATTTAATACGGAGTCCTCTCGGAAATTACCTGAACAAATGTCCGGATATTATATTGAAATCCTCTATGACTTGTTTAAAAAGAAACAAGATAAAAAACTCATGCCTTTCCTAAGATATGAAGACTACAATCTTAATAAAAAAATGCCATCAGGTAGCAGTCCTTCTCTTGCTGCCAAAAGAACCAATACCACTGTCGGAATTGCCTATCAACCAACGGCTGGAATCATTTTCAAAGCGGATTACTCGATGCTTAAGAATGATGCGAAATCCGGTGTCGATGAGTTTCATCTAGGAGCCGGTTATAATTTTTAAATTTACCTTCATCACACTACTAGGTTTTTCTTGTCAGGCTTTAACAAGTAAGTTTGGAGTCTTTATTGAAGAATCATTTCCTAAATGCTCTTACAAAAAGGAAAGTTTTTTTCTGTCTAAAAATGAACAAAATGATATGGAATCAAAGTATAACGTTAAGCTACCTAGTAGAATGGGGAGTCAATTCAACGTCAATTGTCCAGATGGTACAAGTCACCGAGTTTTCATTGACTCTCATACGGTTAGAACCCTTAATCAAACGTTACTGATTGAAGTTAAATCAGGAAAAATTGCCGAGGTAAAAGTACTTGGTTTTTATGAACCTCCTGAATATCGACCACCAGCTGCGTGGCTACTAAAAGTAAAAGAACTAATCGATTTTTCCTCTCTTAAAAAGGTCGAGATTGATGGTCTATCGGGAGCTACTTTAACGAAGAATGCTACTTTAAATTCATTGAAAAAAATCCTTGTTTTTGATAATTATTTAAGCCATGTTGCAAAGTAATTTTTCATTCCGTCTCTTTAAAATATCTGCCTTCTTATTTTCTGCAACAGGTCTTTTTTATGGAATCCTTAAATATTTTTTTAAAATAGAAACTGAGTTTGGCCTTATGAATCACCCTCTACAAGTTTGGGGGCTCAACACACACTTAATCAGTGCCTTTATAGGACTTTTTGCCTTCGGTGTTTTATTTCAATTCCATGTTCTAAAAAAGTTAAAAAACAATGAGATGAGGAGGAGGAAATCAGGGTTAGGCTTAATGATCTTTCTGCTGCTAGCAACAAGTTCAGGCTATCTCATTCAAGTTCATATTAATGATTTTTTTCACCAAGGAATGCTTTTTACTCATATGACAACAAGCGCCCTATTTATGATTTTATGCCCCTGGCATTTACGTACTTAATTTAACTCATGCATTTAACTGACAACAAATCAGACACTTCTGGCCATCGCAGCCTCTTGCTGAACAATGCTCTCTTCCATAATAAATTATTTGCAAATGAAGACTATTCCATTTTTCTTTAGGAAATATCTTTTTTAAATCTTTTTCCGTCTCTACAACATTTTTACCACTCGTTAATTTCCAACGCGTGGCCAGGCGGTGAATATGCGTATCAACGGGAAAAGTACTTTCCCCAAAGGCTTGAGCCATCACCACTGAAGCTGTTTTATGCCCAACCCCTGGCAATTCTTCAAGAAGCTTTAAACTCTGCGGCACCTGTCCTTGATACTTATCCAAAAGGATATGAGATAGCTCCCAAATGGCTTTCGATTTTTGGGGGCCCAAGCCACAAGGACGGATAATACTCTCAATGTCGGTTTTCTGTAATTTCACCATATCTTCGGGAATTGATGCTTTAGCAAAGAGCAAAGGAGTGATTTTATTAACTCTCTCGTCAGTGCATTGAGCGGAAAGAAGTACCGCAATCAGTAAAGTATAGGGACTATTATGCTTTAAAGGAATGGGTGGGTTCGGATAGAGCCTTTCTAAAGTTTCTAAAATAAATAGTGTCTTATCTTTTTTATTCATATTTTACATTATATCTCTTAAGATTGAGCATTATGTTCAACTCAACTTACGAATCTTATAAAGCCGCACTTAGTAGTTCTTCTTACCCCATCGCTTTTATTGATCATAAGATCTTTGAAAGCAATATAGAAGCACTAATTAAAAGTGCTGAGTCTAAATCTATTCGTTTGGCAACCAAGTCCATTCGTTGCCTTACTATTCTCAAAAAAATTATGGATTATTCTCCTAAAGTAAATGGACTGATGAGCTATTCTCTCAAAGAATCTCTGTGGCTTTTGGAAAATGGATTCACTAATATTCTCATTGGTTACCCCTGCTTTAATAAAATCGAATTAGAAGAATTCTGTCAGCATGAGTCCGCTTATCAGCATATTACCCTAATGGTTGATTCCGTTGATCACTTAGCTCTGCTAGACCTACTTGCCAAAAAATATGATAAACCAATTCGCATTTGCCTTGATATCGACATGAGTATTTATCCGTTTTTTCTTATTTATTTTGGCGTGCATCGCTCCCCAATTAAGCACCTGTATCAGTTTAAAAAAATAATTAATCAAATTCTTCATAAATATGAATCCCTGAAACTGGTGGGACTTATGGGCTATGAAGCTCAAAACGCTGGAGTTGGAGATTTTTCTTATTCCGGAATAAAAGGAAAAATTGTTCGTTTTCTCAAGAGAATGTCTCAGAAAAAAGTGGCAGCCAAAAGATTGCGGTCTTTAAAATACATTAAACACAAAAATATTAAACTCGAATTCTTTAATGGTGGAGGAACTGGAAGTGTGCACACAACTTCTCTGGATGACACCGTCACGGAAATAACCATCGGTTCAGGTTTTTATGCTCCCAGCCTTTTTGATAGTTTTGAAAAATTACCTTGCAAACCTAGCCTTTTTTTTGCCACCCAAGTTGTCCGTAAAC
>CAYQEW010000037.1:0-13299 GCA_964416605.1 uncultured Bacteriovoracaceae bacterium
CAGTGTCGAAAATAAAGAAATCTTAAAAGGGTTAAACCTGACGATGAAAGCGGGAGAAGTCCATGCTATCATGGGGCCCAATGGCTCAGGTAAAAGTACTCTTTCCAAAATAATTGCAGGCTCCCCTGATTACACAGTGACTCAAGGTGAAATTTTATATGATATTAATCTTGAAGCAAAAGATCTCTGTGCTCTGGCGCCTTATGAGCGAGCAAGAGAGGGAATATTCTTAAGCTTTCAATACCCTATTGAAATTCCGGGTGTGACTAATTTTATATTTCTCTATGAATCCTTCAAAGCAATTTGTCAGCATCAAGGAGCCAGTGTTTTAAATGAAGAAGAATTTAAAAAAATTGTTTTAAAGCATGCTCTGAGTCTTAAGCTACATCCTGATTTTTTAGACAGAGCGGTCAATGAAGGTTTTTCTGGTGGCGAAAAAAAGAAAAATGAAATCTTGCAATTAAAAGTTCTTAATCCGCGCCTATCTCTTTTAGATGAAACTGATTCTGGTCTTGATATCGATGCGCTCAAGGTGGTTGCTGACGGTGTGAATAGCTATAAATCAAAATACAATACAACTCTACTCATCACCCATTACCAAAGACTCCTCAGTTATATCAAGCCTGACTTTGTACACGTTTTAAGCCAAGGACAAATTATAAAAAGTGGCGATTACTCGCTTGCTCTAGAATTAGAAAAGAAAGGTTACGATTGGTTAATCTCATGAAAGAATACAGCTTAAACCTTTTTCACAATGCTTTTGACCTTGAGAAATCCTCTCTTCCCGAGAGTGTTATTATTCAAGACAATCACATTAAATTCACTCAATCCATAAACGAAGTTATCCATATTTCAATCGATCATTGTTCTGATTTTTCGATTTTATTCACATTAGAAAGTGATGTTCACATAACGATCAATCAAACTTTTTCAAAAGGCTCTCATCTTGTGAGCAAATGTTTTTTTGATTTAAAAAACAACTCTGAATTATCCTTTATCGAAATCTTTGAAAACAATAATAAGAACGAACACCAGCTAAGCGCGTCCATCAGCTATGGCGCATGCCTAAACTACTTTCATTTTAATTTCGGAAATCTTTCTCAGAAGACAACTGGACAATTTTCGTTAATCAACCCTAGCGCTACCGCCAATATTCATAGCTTTTACGCACAAAAAAATATAGAAAGGTTTCAGTTTAACATTGAGGTCAAGCATCTTGCGCCCAACACGTACTCCTCTCAAAAAGTGAAGGGAGTTCTTTATGGAAATTCTCAATCAAACTTTAAAGGACGAATCCATATTGATAAAAATGCAAGTCAATCTGAAGCCTTTCAAATCAATAAAAACTTTGTTCTCTCTAATGGTGCTCGCGCTATTGGAATGCCTGAACTCGAAATCCTTACCGATGATGTCAAATGCTCTCACGGATGCAGCACTGGAAGTTTAGATAACGCGGCTCAGTTCTATCTTGAGTCTCGTGGAATTAATCCGATCATCGCCAATGATCTTCTTATCAAAGCGGAAATGAATGATATTATCTTTGCGATAAAAAGTCTTTCGCTGACGCAAAAAATAACTCAAACAGCTCATAGCTTCTTGGAAAATTTATGTCCATAAAAAATCAATTTCCTATTTTCGCGAGTAGTACAAAGCCTTTCTTCTATCTCGACACTGCCGCAACGGCTTTAAAACCAACTCGTGTTATTGAAAAAATAACCGATTATTACTCTAAATACAGTGCCAATGTACACAGAGGCCTTTATGAAATAAGCGAGAAAGCAACCATTGAGTATGAAGAGACTCGAAATATTGTGCAAAATTTTATTCATGCCAAGAGCAGCGATGAAATTATTTATACCAAAGGAACAACTGAAGCAATTAACCTCATTGCAAGAACCTTAGGCGAATCTTTTTCGGAAAATGATTGTATCGTTATTACTGAGCTAGAGCACCATTCAAACATTGTTCCTTGGCAACTCCTTAAAGAACGTAAAAACATTACTCTAAAAATTTGTCCCATTGATGATCAGGGTGATCTTGTTCTCAGTGAGCTTGAAAATATTTTTAAAAATAATAACGTCAAATTATTTTCCTTTGTCGCCATTTCAAATTCGATTGGCACCGTTAATCCAATAAAAGAAATGATTGCTCTCGCCCATCGATATGGAGCTTTAACACTTGTCGATTGCGCACAGCTTGCGGCACATCAAAGAATTAATGTGCAAGATTGGGACGTCGATTTCATTTGCTTTTCAGGTCATAAGATATATGGCCCCACAGGTGTCGGCATTTTATATGGCAAAAAAAATCTTCTTGAAGCAATGCCTCCCTTTTTAGGAGGTGGCGATATGATTGATCTCGTTACTTTTGAAAAAACAACCTACAATAAACTTCCTTATAAATTTGAAGCGGGAACCCCTGCAATTGCAAGTGTCATTGCTTTAAAAGAAAGTCTTCTTTTTCAGAATGAACTTTTTGCGATGCCATCATTTGAAATATTAGAGAAAGAGTTACTGCATTATCTTGAAGAATCTTTGCGCAGTATTAAAGAGGTTTCCATTATTGGAAACCCTAAGCATCGTTCTGGCGCAGTCTCTTTTGCTCTGGCACAGATCCACTCTCAAGACCTTGCAACCATGCTGGGGCTTGATGGAATTGCGGTAAGAAGTGGCCATCACTGCACTCAACCTCTTTTAAAGAGACTGGGCTTTAATACCACCACGAGGGCTTCTCTGGGTATTTACAACACCAAAAACGATATTGACCAACTAACAAACTCAATAAAAAAAATTATTTCTCTTTATTGATAGGAAAAATATATATGAGCATTAAAATTACGATTCAACCGACGCCAAATCCAAACTCTCTCAAATTTATCTGTAGTATGATTTTAAAAACAGAAGGAAAGGCATCACTTGTTAGTCCCGAAGAAGCCCAAGACATCTACATGGCGCAAAAATTATTTTCCCTCAATGGAGTTGAGCAGATACACTTTTTTCAAAATGTTTTAACCGTCACTAAGTTTGATTTTATTCCTTGGGATAATCTCTCCGAGAAAATTGTCGAAGCCATTCAAGAGTCTATTCCTTATCACAGTGCTGACTTTGAAACATCTTCTCCGGAAAAAACAAGACGTGAAGGTCTATCCCAAGAACTGCAAATTATTGAAGAAATTCTTGATCGCAAAATTCGTCCAGGCCTTCAGTCTGATGGAGGAGATTTAATTTGTGTTGAATTCCACACTAAAGATAAAGTCCTTATCATCGGTTATCAAGGAGCTTGCGGAACTTGTCCAAGTTCAACTCAAGGAACTCTTGAAGCAATCAGGGGAATTTTAAGAGAAGACTTTGATCCTGAGATTCAAGTTTTTATTGCTCCGCCTGCGCAGTCCAGTCTCTAGGATAATAATACTGCATCATTTTCTCATGAATCGAACCTTTCGGTGGTGCGTACTGATAGCCAAATCGACATCTTGCTGGCAAAGAAATCAAAATTGATTCTGTACGGCCATTGGTTTGTAATCCAAAATGAGTTCCCCTATCGTGCAATAAATTAAACTCCACATATCTTCCATGGCGGTATTCCTGAAAAAGATTATCTTCATCACTCCAAGGTTGATTGACTCTTTTAGCAACAATGGGAAAATAAGAAGAAATAAAATTTCCAGCAATATCAAAAACCATTTTTTGATCATGATCAACGTCGCCACTAGAAAAATAATCGTAAAAAAATCCTCCGATCCCACGCATCTCACCATTTCGGTGATGGTTCGTGAAATATTCATCGCACCATTTTTTCCACGCCTCATAATGTCCATAGGGCGCAATCACTTTTTTCCATAAGCTGTGAAAATAAATAAAATCTTCTTCGTGGGGGATAAAAGGAGTGAGATCAACGCCTCCTCCAAACCAAGTTTTTTCGCCTTTTTGAATCATTCTAAAATTAGCATGGATGGTTGGGACATGCGGATTTCTTGGATGTAAAATAAGTGAGATGCCCGCCGCCCACAATGAGTCTCCTTCACCTTGAAGTTTCGCTGAAAACTTAGGATCGACTGCTCCAAAAATACAGGACGTATTAACTCCAGCACTCTCAAAAACACTTCCTTTAAAAGCCCTGGTAATTCCTCCTCCACCGGGAGCACCTAAAAAGTCATTTCGCTTCCAAATATCTTCCGTTATAACCAGACCTGTATCAAATTTTTTCATTTCTTCAGTGATTTGATTTTGCAGATCAGTGACAAATTGATGAAAGAGTCGTTTTTTATTTTCCATAATAAAAATATAGAGCAACTCAAGTAAGTAGTAAATTATGCCGATATATTCTTACTGGAGCAAAAACTATGACTCTGCCTAAGTTTATTTTTATCGTATTTATTTCAAGTACTTATGCTTGTGCTTCGGATAATTTAAGCTCTCTTCTTACTTCGTATTCTGATAAAAAAATTCCAAAAATAGAAGCTCCCGTTGAATTAGAGAAAAAAAATGAGGTCTCTACTCCGATAAGCTCTTTAAATACTGAAGAAAAAAGTGAGGAAATGTATGTCTCCCATGATTCCGTTAAATTTCTAGAGCCTATTCGCAATGATAAAGTAAAATTTTGGGAAAAATATTTTTTAACAAGAGGCCGCGAAGTCTTTCAACGTTTTATAAACCGCGGCGAAAAAAATAAATTGCTCGTGATGAGTATTTTTAAAAAATATAATATTCCAACTGATCTTTATTTTGTGGGACTTATTGAGAGTGGTTATTCCGTCAATGCCACAAGTGTGACAAAAGCCAAGGGCCCATGGCAATTTATGCCAGGAACAGCTGAGCGCTACAATCTTAAAATGAATAAGCACGTCGATGAAAGAATCAGCCTTGTTAAAAGCACGGAAGCTGCCGCAAACTATCTTCGCGATTTACACAATATTTTTGGCAATTGGGAACTTGTTTTAAGTTCCTATAATGCTGGAGAATACGGGATGATCAGAAGAATAGTACAAGGCAATACTCGAAATTTTTATGAGCTTTCCAAAAAAGATTTAATCCCAAAAGAAACTCAACACTATGTTCCTAAAGTACTCGCAGCCATGAATCTTTATTATAATGCTTCCAAATATGGTTTTACTATTCCAGAAGACAAAGAATCAGTTTACACCAAAACGAAAGTATTAAATCTCAAAAATTCTTATTCTTTAGACAATGTCAGTAAAACTCTCAATGTTTCAAAAGATGATATTCTCGCTCTCAATCCAGACTTGCGATCGGATAGAACTCCGGAAGTAAAAAACTCAAGTTATACTCTTTATATTCCAAGTCAAAAAAATAGTTCTCTGGCAGAAATGACTCCTGTTCTTGAGCCCATTAAAGAACCCATCAAAATAGAAAGAAAAATTGCTTCGGTATCTATAAAATCATTTAAAAAAGAAAAGCCTCAAATTCATATTGTCAAAAAAGGAGAGTTTTTAAGTAAGATTGCTAAACGTTATGCCATCTCACCTAAAAAAATAATCCTTGCCAATAATCTGAAGAAATCGAGTGTGAATGTCAATCAACGCTTAGTGATTCCTCGCAGTTAATTTTTTTATTTTCATAAAAAGTGGTAAATGATCCGAAAGAGTTCCCGTCTCAAGTGTAGTAAAAGCGCTTACTTCCCAATTTCTGCTTACAAAGATACGGTCTAGTTTTTTATGAGGATTGTCCGATGGAAATGTTGCGAGTTTTTTATCTGGAGCCTTCATAAAATCTAATTCTTTGGCAATCATTTCACATTCTTCATGCTCACAATTAAAATCTCCTGCGAGAATTAAAACTTCTTTTTCTTTTTGTAATTTTTTTATTATCTGAGTAAGCTGAGTAATCTCGGTTTCACGTTTCTTTTGATCAAAAGCCTCAAGATGGACATTCACAATATAATAAGATTCGCTTGAGCTAAGATTTAACTCCGCAATTTGAAAATAACGATGAAGATAAAATTTTTTATAGGCCCAAAAAAAATCTGGTTTTTCTAAAATAACATTAAACTTAGGAGAAATTTTATAGCGACTTAAAAGACCTCCTCCCGATACAATTTTTTTCCAATGACGACTGATAGGAGAATAAGGGAAAGGCATATAAGCGACATCCCAGCTATAAACAGGCATTGCAAAAGCAAGAGATGTGAGTTTCTGCAATTCTTTTAACTGGTCAATGTGATAGGATCTATCTGAGTCAAAATCAACTTCTTGAAAGAAAGCAAGATCAATATGATTTTCCATCGCAACTCGAGCGAATTGTTTAACTTTGTTTTGATAAAAATCCTTTGATTGTACTTTATAATCTTCATCTCCCTCGGACCCTTTTCCATAAAACCAAGCAATATTCCAAGTCATTATGTTGAGTTCATTTTGAAATACTTGTAAAGGCATATTCAAAGTTGAAATTTGCTGTGGCTTAATTCCAGCCGTAACAGAGCCTTTTGAGGCTTTGTTAATAAAATATAAAAAAAGAAGAATCAAAACGAACAAGAATAAAATAATTTTTTTCATCATTCTTATGAGTAGAACACGAAAGAAGATAAAAATGCAAGCCATCTAAAATAGCTTGCTTAGATTGTTTATTGTTTTGCGATTAAATAAATAATCAAAAAATGAGTGCTATGATGAAGGAGTTGATCGGCGCCAAAAATAATCCAATATCCTTTAATATCAGCATGATTATATTTCCCCAAATAATTTTTCCCCGCTTTTATACGATCAATCAGAAAATGACATCCAAGATCAATCACAAATAAGTACCAGCAGCTTGGCTTGATCATAAGAATGATCATCAAACTCAAAAGAGCGTGAATCATGGAATGAGTAATAAGTGGCAGGAAAAAATCCCAATTATCGCGATCCTTGGTCAGCATATAGGTATTTTGAAAAACAAAATCTCCTAGAAATTGCTTTATATTAAAAGCTAGGAACAAAAGAAAAATGTCATTTATATTCACGGTTAACCTACTTCAACTTTTTTAACAAGGTAGGATAGGCTGTCTTCAAATAACGCACGGACAAAACATCAAAGATTGATGGACCTGAATCTTTTTGAATATCAGCATTATCTACTTTAAAATTTTTAAGCTCATTTTCCGAAGTCATTTCATCCGCCATAGCAAGGGTATCCACTTCTGAGCCACCAGCCTGCTCTTCACTAAAAATAAGTGCTGGTGCACCTTTCTTCGCATCAAGCATACCGACTGCCTTACTTGTTTCAACTCCTGAGCTAGATTTTCTCTCATTATTTTTTTCATCTAATTTATTTTGCGTGGAAGCTGCTGCAAGAAGATCAGAAGGCATTCCCGCTCCCGCACTATTTAAATCTTTTTGTAACTCTTTCATATGCTTCTCAATTTCTTGAGTAAAATTAACGGGCTCTTGCCCACTGGCAATAAGTTTTTCGTTATAGGTTTTTTCTAAATCTTGAGCGAGCTTTCTCAGTTTCGCAGCATTGTTAATCAAATTATTGGCTGAAACATTGGCACTAGAAAATTGACCTTTTTGAACAGATCTTGCCATATTCTGTATATCACTCACTGCCGCTGTTAAGGTTGGAGAAGAGATTCCTTTAGGCATTTGAATGGTTGGAACTTGGATATCTCGTAGTTCTTTCGGGATCACATTTTTATCATCTGGTAAATTCCAAGTAAAAGCCTGCGGAGTCACACTTGCAGAAAGATTTCCCCCTCCACTCGAGCCAGCTGTCGCTCCTAATTTTACGGCAGGCCCCAACTTAATCGTTGCTTCCTGATCTTTAATTTGAGTGTCGAGATTTTTAATATAATCATTGAGCTTCACTATTTTATCACCCGTTATACCAACTGCGGCAGTATCTAATGCTCCAACTACTCCAAATAAAATTGCTCTATTTAAAGGTTTTTTTATAAAATCATAAAATTTATTTCCCATAGCTCCCATAACTAATCCAAAAATAGCACAAGCTCCTTGAAAAATTCCTTGGCCTTCTCCTGCAAAACCTAAAACCATACACAAAGCACCTGTAGCCATTCCTTTTCCAATATCTCCCATTGAACTCATTAGTTTATCACCACCAATTTTCCCTTCTGCTCCCTTACTATCTGTTTGAGCTTTCGCTTTATTTTGATTATCTGCACTTTTACTATCCGTGCTCTTGCTGTCACTATCCTTTTTTTGACATGATTCATCTTCATAAATTTGTTTTAATGCTTCTGAAGCTGCTTTCGTAAAAATATTACTCCCAGTCGTTTCTATTTCAATTTTTTCAGCTATTGCCAATCCCATAGCTGTGTAACTCGCAGCCATTAAAACGGAGAGACCAGCAATTCGTAAATGGGCAGCTTTTCTTGCTCCTTCAAACATTTTTTTATTTGTTTTCATTGACTCAACTGATTTATCTTGATCTGTCGTTAAATTATCTGTGTTAACAACGGCTACTTTATTAGCTTTCTTTAAAACGACCATTGATGCAACTTCTAACCCAAGGTACGCTAATCCTCCTGCAAAAAATACCGCGGCAGATGGAGCCGACAATAATTTAGGACACGACATTGGTATTTGCATCGCAAGAGTTGCTCCCGCCGCCGCGGTAATCTGCTCAACGGGCCCTTCTTTTTTTGCCTTATCTGCTTTTTTTTGATCGACTTCGCCCGCCATGGAAACTGCTGGCGCAAAAACGAGTTGAAAGCTAATAAGAAGAAAAAGAAATTGTTTTTTCATTCTCTTAGTATCGGCGAAAAAGGGATAAAAATATAAAAAAGAAAAAAAAGAAGGGAGAAGATAAAAACTTGCCCATTTTTCAGGGCAAGTTTTGAGAAGAAAGGAAAACTATTTACTTACAGACCAATCAATTTCCAGTTTTGGCTCATAACGAAGTTTCATATCGTCAGCTAGAGCAAAAAGAATTGGCATAGAAGAATAAACTCCTGAAGGATCATTTTCTTCTGCTAAGGTTGTGAATAGCTCAGAAAGATCAACTGTAAAGTTTGCTACGTTAATTGAGTACTCATATCTGTATCCATAAAGATTTCCATAATTCGCTTCTTTCGTTCCAAGAAGTTTTTTCGAAAAGTCTTCATCTACTGATGTTGTCTTAGTCGTTGTGTTGAAAAAGCCTTTATGGTTAATCAATTCACTCCAAGATTGAGTTGTATGGTATGTTGTCCCAAGAGCATAGTTATAATCATATGATCCAGCATTATCTTGGTTAAGAAGGGCCACTAGTTCTGTATCTTTTACGTTTTCAAGTTTTTTATCAGATACTTTAATCACATCAAGAACCAACTTCGCACTTCTTACCGTTACTTTTTTGCCTGATCTCACTGCTGCCACAAGGTCTTTTGGAAGAGCAAATCCAAACATAACTTGAGCATCATCAACAATTTCAAGATTTCCCACAACTTTATTTGTTCCTCTTGATCCCCATCCATAAAGAGTTTCATTCACTCTTGCTACTTTATTAGCACTTGATCCTACTCTATAAGGAAGCTCATAATGGCCCACTAATTTACTGGCCATCTCAGAAAGAGTCACTCCTGGAATCGCTTGAGCGTAAAAGGCACCGTTAAGAGTCACTGAACCAGTTGACTTTACTGGGCATGATGGAAGCTCTTGCCAACCTTGCGCCACATCCATTTCCTCTGATTCCGCTGCATCTTTTCTTTGACCACTTACCCATACCCAACACTTACTTCCATCAAAATTTGGCACAACCATTCCATTTACCAGTGGCACTTTACTGCTTGGTACTGGAGCTGAAGCCGCGCAAGCATTTGAAGCCATCCAGTCTCCATTCGCATACACTTCACATTTCTTATCTACATAACGAAGAGCTCCATTCCAAGGCGTGTACATTGGACAAGCTGTTGGCATAAATGCTTTCTTTGCTTCACTGTAGACAGAACAACTATTGCCTAGTTTTCTCATCGCACCGTCAAATGGTTGAGAAAGAGCTGATGATTTAGAACAGTCTGCTTTCACTCCTGTTTTTACCCATGTCAGAGCGTCAATTGATTCTGTAGCATCGGCTGCTGCAACTTCTTCTGTCGCATCAGTTTCTTCAGCACTTTTCAATGTTTTATTGCGGTACTCGTACTCAACACAATTAAGAAGATCTAAATATCTATCACCTTCTCTTACTGGTCTTCTGAAATATTTAGAGATTGCTGAAATACCTCTTTCATTTGGATTCATCCAAGTTGCATACGTTTGTGGTCTATTCTTAAGATCTTCCACATCTTTTTTAATTGGGTTTACTGCATCCTCAATCATTTTTGCCACTTCATCTTTTGTTAAACCTTTAATCGCGGCTACTTTCGCACAGATTGGATCTGTTCCAAAATCTGTCCATGTCGGACTTCCAGCAACTAGTTCATATCTAAAAGTGGTACAATTTTTACCATACACCACATCACCGAGTTCCACTTTATCTTTACCTAGTCTTGCAAGTTCTTCTTCTGAGATACTAATTTCTGAAGCGCTCGTTACAGCTTGTTTATAAATTGAGCTTCTCGTGTCTGTGTCATTAAATTTAAGAGCATCAATTTTTTTATTAAGAGCATCAATTTGTTTTTGTAAGTCAGCAACTGCTGGCTTAGTTGCAAAGTCACCTGCAGGAGCTGGCTTATCTTTAATAAGAGTTCTAAGTTCTGCAATTTTACTTTCTAAATCTTTTTTCATCGCACAAGCTGGATTGGCAGCAAGAGCCATTTCAGCAGAATCAGTAATAAGAACTCGTGCACATGTTACAACATCCTCTACAACATCACCGGAGACAAGTCCTTTGCGACCAAGTGCAGAAAGCTCATTCACAAGCACACTATTTAAATCTGCTTTTGTCATCGACGCATTCTCTACTGAGAAAAATGATGCTCTCGTATCAACCATCGGAGTTACTTTTGAAGTAAGCGCTCTCCAACCACCATTGATATAAATCTCATATCCTGCTCCATCATCGCCACGAGTATCAAGTTGATTAGCTGGGCCTGCATAATTTGCTTCATAATGAGCATGCTTATGAGTGTCTCCTGTTACAACTGAAGAAGAAGCGATTTCCAAAGTTCTTTGGTAAGTCCATTTATTATCTTTTATTCTAAAAATTTCTATTCCAACCAGAGTATCTGTTCCCGCTTTCGTGATCGGACGAACATATTCTGAACTTGCATCAAAAAGAACATCTGATAATTCAGGAAATTTATAATAAGTCTTTGATCCGCGAGTCACGACTTGTGCAGCTCCCAGATTGCGAGCGTCTTCCGTTGAAGTATGTGAGTAAGCAACTGAAAGAAGTTCAGCTGGTGCTTCTTTTACTGGACACTCTACAGCCACTGATCTTTTGTATTCTTTATCAAATGTTAAACACTTTCCAACTTCACCTTCAAGAATAAAATAAAGACCTGTTAGATCTGGAAGAGTTGGAGTAGATCCTGTGCCATCTTTTCCATTAAGACCATCTTTCCCAGGAGCACCAGTATCACCTTTATCTCCCTTGTCGCCTTTATCACCTTTTTGTCCAGCAGGTCTTGCCTCAAGAGCGGCAATACGAGCTTCTAGAGCAGCAACATCTGCTTTACATACATGATCAAGCCATTTCACAAATTCTTTTCCATTGAAATAAGAGATCTGACAGTTTTTAGAATCATGATAAATATCAGAAGTTTTAACTTTTCCTGCTTTCACATCCGCAGCCATCACTGATGATGGATACCCTTCACCTGAAAAATATTGAAGAGGAGCGCCGTCAACATTTGTAATTGTTGTTACGTTGTTGCCAATTGGAACCCATTTATTCTTAAAAAGAATATACGCAGTTTCTTTATCACCATCTTTCTTAATATAAGTACTGCTAAGTGGAACTTCTCTTCCTTTAAAATTTTCTTCAGGAGTTACTGTCCCTTCTTCGCTTAAAATTCCAGGAACTTGTTTTACAATTTTATTAATGATGCTTACAACATCCCCTTCAGTAAGACTCACTTGTGCATTTAAATTTTCCCAAGCAAGAACTCCTGTTGAAGCATTTTTTAAATAAACATAAATTTGATCTTGGTTATTGCGAGCAAAGTCACCTGACTTTGGAGCAATTGCTTTATTGTCTTCTGGCTTTCCATCAAATCCTTTAAAGATAACTGGAGCACTTGCAACTGGAGCAGTCTTTACTTCAAATGTTGAAACATGCGCCCACTCTGCACCGTTTTGAGTTTTAGTTAAACGGTAAAGTTTTAAATGATCTGCTGTTAATTCAATATAAGTCGCGCCAAGAGCAAAAAATTGACCATCATATTTATATTTTCCATTCACTACTTGAACGTCACTTGGAGCTTTTTCTGAACTTGTGCTGATATGTTCTGCAATAAATTCTGGACTAGGAAGAACCACGCTTGCTGTTTTTGGACATTCTTTTAACATTTTCCAAGAATTTGCCACTTTATCAAATTGCTTACAGATATAATCACCTTCTTTATCTGTACCAAAATAAAGAACTGTCTTGTCATCAAATTTAAATGGATTTTCAGTTGTTGTATTATTTGTGATTTCAGAAACTGGAAGTTTAAATTCACTTGTATAAACCCATCCATCATTACAAAGCGTCCAAGAATAACATCTTGTTTCTTTCACACTTTTTTCTTCGCAAGTCACATAAGTATCATTCACGATATAAAGATTAGAAATTGAATCTTTTTTATTCACTAATTTTACCGCAGGAGGAAGAGGTCTTGAATTTTGATCTTTTCCAAATGAAGCTCCCCAAAATGAACCAGGTCCACGTGAACCAGGGGCACCGTTAAGACCAGGAAGGCCATCTTTACCATCTTTACCATTTGATCCAGCAGAACCGGGTTTACCCGCTACTCCAGGAACACCGTCCTTACCAGGAGCACCTGTTTTACCTGTTGCACCAGGAGCACCGTCCTTGCCAGCAGGCCCTACAGGACCTTGCGCGCCATCTTGTCCAGGCTTAACTTGAGGATTGTTTTTTCCTGGCGTAACGGGAGCAATTGTTGGTGACAATTTAGTAGGCACCGCCACGTTAGCATTGTTCCCACAGCTAGTGACAACAAAACTCAGTAAAACGAGTAAGATTAAATGTTTCATGTTTCCTTCCTTTATATACAAAAAGTAATAAGCGTCTGACTTTTAATTCAATTTCCTTGCCAAAAAAGCATTTTGTTAAATTTTATACAATATTGGAAACTATGGTACTAAGATGTTGTTATCCCTGAATTATTTACAGGGCTAAATTTGAGACCATGTAATTAATACGTACATTTTTTAAACAGGTGGATAAATTTTAGGCAGCGCAGGGTCTCATGTGAGCATTC
>CAYQEW010000038.1:0-12923 GCA_964416605.1 uncultured Bacteriovoracaceae bacterium
GTCGCCAAGAAAAAAGCGAGATTGCCCTCAGAGCAATTGTCGATGGATCAGTCAAAAAAATTCAGTGGTTTATTAATCATGCTCTCTATAAAACAGTATCGCCCCAAGAAAGCGTCTGGTTAGGTGTCAAAACAGGAGATTATCAAATCACGCTTATCGATGACCATGGGCAAGTTGCAACGAGAAACCTCAAAATCATCCCAAGAAAATAAATTATACTAATTCTATATCAAATAAGTTGAACTCAAGTATTGTTCCATAATTTGTATAAGTGAGCCCAGACTAATCGAATAAAATTGCTTTCTTTGTTTTTGTGAACGCCAACCACTGCTTATAAGCAAGACTGGGCACGATCTACATTCTCACAAACATTAAACAAAAACATTAAACACAGGTAAACGTAAAATGGAAACAGGACTCTGGAAAATGCTGAGGCCTGTTTTCGTATCCCAGACTGCCATATGCCCCAAATGAAGAACTTCAAACAAAAATAATATAGACCCGATTAGTATTATACTTTTTTCAGAAATTTAGTGAGCAACACGATCTGTGTTCCATTCACTCGCCCTTCAATTTGCTCAGGATTATCAGTCAAACTTATTTTGCGCACAATTGTTCCACGCTTAGCGGTAAAGCCCGCCCCTTTAACTTCTAGATCTTTGATTAGTGTCACGGAATCATCATTACTGAGTATATTACCATGGCTATCTTTCGTTACAACCAAATCATCTTGAGTGACAAGTGTCGCTTGCGCCCACTTCATCGTTTCATCGTCTAGATAAAGTTCTGTTAATAAATTTTGAGCCCACGAATCAGTCAACCCCGCAAGAATTCGGTACGCAACAACTTGTACCGCAGGATACTCACTCCACATACTCTCACTTAAACAACGAAAATGGTTACTATCACTTTGACTTGTTTGGTTCAGCAGCTCTAAGCACTTTGAGCAAAGCAAAATAGATTTATCAGTACCTTCACTCTCAACGGGAGGAACTTCATAGACGCTTAATTCGTGACTTGAAGAACAGAGTTCACATTGACCACTTGCCCGTTTCATCAAAACTTCTTTTATTTTCATGAATGCGATAGTACCTATATTATAGATTTATGTCTACAATCGAAAAAATAAAAAGGATGCTCAATGAATGAAAACTGGAGTCTTATTTTTAAAAAAAATTTCTTAAAAATTACTTTTGCTTTTTTGATTGTTGTACTCTTCCTCTATATTCTCTTTCCCTTTTTTAAATATATTGTGCTCGGCGCGATTCTCGCCATGGCACTATCTCCTATCCTCGATTATTTTATGCTCAAAAAGGGTTTTTCGCGCGCAAAAAGTCTTGCCCTACTCAGCGCAACCATCTCCTTTCTTATTTTACTCCCCGTATCCTTTTTTCTTATTCGCGGCGCTCGTATTATCTCGGGAATTATTGAACAAACTAATTTTACTAACCTTATTCAAAAAATAAATTATTTTATCGATGGATACATTACCCATTTAGCGACTATGTTTAATCTTGATCAAAATTTTATTGAAACCAAAATTAACTCTTTGCTCAATTTTTTGGGGAATTATTTATCGAATAATTTGGGCAATCTTATAACGGAGCTTCCCAATATTTTTCTGATGAGCTTCATCACTCTTCTTTCTCTTTATTTTTTCCTTAGCCAAAAAGAAAAATGCAAGCAACTTTTTGATCACTATTTTTATTTCTCGAATAAAAACAGTGAGAGATTTATAAATACTCTCAAAGCCTGTTGTCGCGAAATTTTTATTACCAATATCATTACTGGTATTATTCAAGCCACAATCGTTTCTCTTGGAGCTTTGTTTTTTAATATTGGAGATTTTTTCTTTATTTTCCTCATTACTTTTTTTGTTTCTTTTATTCCCATTATTGGCGCTGCCCCAGTCGCCGTGATTCTCAGTTTTTTTTGTTTTTTAGAATCCCATATTAGCGCCGGAACAGCTCTGATTGTGTTATCTCTCATTGTTGGTATCTCGGATAATATTGTGCGTCCGTATTTAAGCTCTAAAGGAAATGTCGAGACCAATCCCATTATCGATCTTATCGCCATAATGGGCGGGGTGACTCTTTTGGGACTTCCTGGTTTATTTATTGGCCCTCTTATTGTCTCTGTTTTTTTTGGAGTACTCCCTATTATTCTTGATGAGTACTTTCCAAAAGATATATAGCTTTTAAAAATTGCAGATTCACTCTAAGGCTGTTTATAATGATTCTATGAACACATGGCTCAACTATCATCATCTTTTTTACTTCAAAACAATTGCACTAGAAGGCTCAATATCCAAAGCAGCGAAAAAACTTTTACTTGCTCAGCCAACGCTCAGTGCGCAACTTAAACAATTTGAAACAAATCTCGGAGTAGAACTCTTCGAAAGAAAACATAAAAAGATAATATTGACCGAACATGGAAAGATTGCACTCGACTATGCAACCAATCTTTTTAAGTTAGGCGACGAAATGATTGAAGTACTCAAAGATCAATACAGCGAACAAAAAAAAACTATTCACATTGGCTCTTTGGACAGTATCCCAAAACAAATTATTCTTCAAATAGTTCAAAAAATTCTGAGTAATACTCAATGCCATATCGTCTTATCAGAAGGCAAACCAGAGGATTTACTAAGAGAATTAAAAGCTCATCAAATAGATCTAGTTGTCACTAATTTTTTACCGATGGGCACAAACGCAAAATCACTTTTCTCTAAACTAATCACAAAAAAAGAGGTTGCTTTTTACGGAGCAATTAACTTTAAAAAGCTACGTAAGAATTTCCCGCAATCTATTTCAGGGCAACCAATTATTATGCCGAGTTATGACAGTAAAATAAGACATGATATTGAGCATTGGGGCAAAGTAAATAATATTAAATTTAATATTGTTGTTGAAACTCAAGACATATCAATGAAAAAACTTTTAACCCAAAATGAAATCGGTATCTTGCCGACAGCTTCTCATTCCGTCACTTCTCAAATACTCAAAGGTGAACTTTGTAAAATTGGTACCCTCGATGATGTATATGAAGATTTGTATCTCGTTTGTGCCAATCGAAAAATTGAAAACTCGATCGCTGCCCACATTATAAAAGAATTCAAGATATAGATTTAATAGATGCTAAATGTTTAAATTATCTATTTTATAAAATTATCTCCTTGCAATAAAATAAAGCAATAACAAGGAGGTTCTTATGATTACTGTTCACTTTAAAAACCTAGAAAAATCTTTACTGGCAAAAGAAGCTGCAATCAGCAAGGTTAATAATATAATTCAAAAATTTCCATCTATGAAAAATAGTAAAATCAAAATTTTTCTAGAAATGCAAAATTCACCTATTCAAGCTGGCCCCGATTTATTCAAAGTTAAAGTCTATATCGCAAGTGGATTTTATAGTGGAATAGTCATTCAAAAATCTCATTCAAATCTTTATGTTGCATTAGCTTATGTATCAGACTATCTACTGGAAAGACTTAATCGTTTTAGCGATAAGATCCGCATCAAAGCAAGAAATAATGCGAGAAAGATAGGAGAATTACATTTTGAATAATTTTTTATCAATCGATCCTATTATTCTCTTCTTTATTTTAGGCTTTATTGCCTCCTATTTAAAATCTGATTTAAAATTACCTGAAGACATCGCAAAAACCTTCAGTATTTTTTTATTGCTCAGCATTGGCATCAAAGGAGGTCAAGAAGTAGGCTCCGCAAAAGATTTACATAACTTTGTCCCAACGCTCAGTGTTGGGCTAGCAGCTTCATTTGTGATGACCCTATCTTTTTTCTTTTTTTTAAAAAGCAAAATTGGCTCCGCAAACTCGGCTTCATTATCTGCCTCTTATGGCTCCGTCAGTGCTATCACTCTTATGGTAGCTCAAAGTTTTTTAAAAAATCAAAATATTCATTTTAGTGGCTATATGGTTACCATAATGGCTCTGATTGAAATTCCTGCTATTATCTTCGCTTTATTCCTCTATCAAAAAAATATGAAAGAAACAAAATCAAGCACAAGTGTTCTCAAATCAATTATTACCTCTAAATCCATTTTTTTACTCATTGGTGGATTCCTCATTGGACTTTCCTTAAATGAAGCCTCTTGGCTCAGTATTAAGCCCATTTTCAAAGATTCTTTCAAAGGAATTCTTGCAATCTATATCTTAAACTTAGGAGTTATTGCTCAAAAAAGAGTTCAAGAAGTTTTAGCTTATACCAAAAAAATATTTTTCTTTGTCGTTATATTTCCCTTACTAACAGGCTCCATTGTTATTCTTATTTCTCACCTCATAAATATTTCCTTTGGTGATCAAATACTTCTTGGAATCCTTACCGGAAGTGCTTCTTATATCGCTGCACCTGCTGCGATCCAGTCAACAATAAAAGAGGCAAATCCTTCTTTCTATATAGGACTACCTCTTGGAATCACCTTTTCAATCAATTTACTTTTTGGCATTCCGTATTATGTTTTTCTTGCTCAATTGGTTAATTCTTGATGATCTCTTAGTTCTGAATGCCTGATCTCCCCACCAAGAGAACAAGTATAGGCGATACTGAGCGTCGCCATTATGGCGATAACAACTACAGCGAGACTCGCTTGACGCATCCATTTCCCTTTAAAATGAGTCCACAAAGCAACACAAGCTAAACCCGCCGTAAACAGAGTTAAACTTAAAGAAGCTTCTGCTGCTTCTTCATGGGCATGAATTAGAGATTTCGTCACACCAGGAATGTTCTCAACCAGTTCTTCAGCAGGCTCTCCAGTTAAGTAAACGGGCACAATAAAGGCAGCAAGAGCAATTAAAACAATTAATGAAAAGCGCTGCACATTAGTATTTTTTTTCACTAACCCATACACTAAGAAAATTAACCCAACGGGTAGTCCAACGACCGAGATGTGATTAAGTAAAAGATGGAAGTGAGCTAAATTCATAAAAAATCTCCTTTTTTATTTAAATCATGCGCCTTTAATCAGTGTTTGCCTATCAGACAAATGTCTTATTGCTCTTATTTTGTAATAGTTATATGTTAGATTTATAAGAGTTTTTATGGACAATTTACTGCAAAAATACAATGTTTCGATCCCCCGCTACACCAGTTATCCTCCAGTGCCCTTCTGGCAAGAAACACCTACTCCCTCTCAGTGGTTTGAGCATGTTAAATCCCATGATAACACTATTGATATTTATATCCACGTCCCTTATTGTGAAAGTCTTTGCTATTATTGTGGCTGCAACAGAACGATTACCAAAGATCACAATGTTGAAAATATTTTTTTAGACGCGGTAAAAAAAGAATGGCTTCTTTACAAAAAAAATCTTCACCCTAAAAATAAAATTAAATCAATGCATCTCGGAGGTGGAACTCCAACCTTTTTGAGTCCTTCCCATCTTAAAGAGCTTATTGAATTTATTGTCCCTGAAAGAGACTCGGATTTTATTGGTTCTATTGAGATAGACCCTCGCACCTGTAAAGGAGAGCATCTGGAAGTGCTCTCGGAGTCTCAATTTAAAAGAGTTTCTCTCGGGATTCAAGATTTTGATCCCGATGTGCAAAAAGCCATTCACCGCTTTCAAACTCCAGAACAAATCGCAGAACTTGTCAAAAATATTCGCCACTATAATATCGAATCTATTAACTTTGATCTTATTTACGGATTACCGAAACAAACCGTTCAATCGATTGAAACGACCATGAATATTGTGCTCGAACTAAAGCCCGATCTTATTTCATTTTATAGTTATGCTCATTTGCCAGATAAAATAAAAAACCAAAAACTCATTGCAGAGTCAGATCTTCCTTCTGCACAAATCAAACACCAACTTTTTACTCTTGGTGCCAAAATTCTGCAAGCACATGGTTATGAACATATTGGAATGGATCACTTCGCTCTTCCTGGCAATTATCTTTACCTCGCCAAAATACAGAATCAACTTAAAAGAACTTTTATGGGCTACACGGATAAAAAATCAGCGATCCTCATCGGCTTGGGCCCCACTGCGATTTCAGATTCTTCTCTTAGTTTTGCTCAAAATATAAAAGAACCCAAAAATTATATCGAAGCGATTAATGATGGAAAGCTTCCTATTGAAGTGGGTCACATTCAAAATGAGAAAGATCAAATCACTCAAGAAATTATTCAACAAATTATGTGTCAGAAAAAAATCACTATCCAAAGTTGGGAAATGATCCCCCACAGCGCCATCATTCAAAAAGAACTGACCCAATTAGCAGAGGACAATATTATTTCTTATCATCAAAACACTATTGAAGTGACCGAATTAGGAACATCTTTTTTACGCAATATTGCGGTACTTTTTGATTACCGCCTGCGCGAAAAAAAAATTCAGGTCAATTTTAGTAAAAGTATTTAAAATAATTACATTTCCACTTTTTTCTTTAAATTATGGAGACCTTTTTCAAATTCGCCTCCGACCATTTTGTCCATATTAATAAAAAGACAAAATAAGCGCCCCATGAAATTATTTTTTCCAGTTACCGCCCAATTCACAAATGTTCCATTTGATGAAGGAATAAGGGAAATTTCTGCAATCTGAATCATCTTCATTGGTTTTAAATAAACAAGTTTTGTTTTAACTAATTTATTCTCAATGCTTTCTAAAACTTCAGCACTTCCGATTCCCATTTTCCCCGTACTCTGCCAACTTGAAATCGAACCAACTCCTGCTTGTAGCCCCTCGTAACTCATGGTCATCGCTGAATCCATGGCTGCCCAAGGCATCCATTCATTGGCTAATTTTGAATTGTTGATATAAGGAAAAATTTTATCTGCCGCCGCATTGATAAGAAGTTTTCGCTCAATCGTATAATCTGATTTCTTTAATTTATTGATAATATCGCCAAACATATATCTCCTTTTTATTTTTGATAAGTATAATTAACCATCCAATTCACGCCGAAACGATCCGTAAAAGAACCATAATAAGCTCCCCAAAACATATCTTGTAATGGCATTCCAATTGCTCCGCCTTCAGAAAGACTATCAAATAAGCGCTTTGCTTCTTCTTTTGTATCAGGTTCTAAATTAATATAACTATTATTGCCAAATTTTAAATTAAACCCCATGGAAGAAGGTGAGTCTGTTCCCATGAGGACATGACCTCCGGTAATAGCAAGTTCAATATGGAGAATTAATTTTTTATCTTCTTCCGATACAACAGGGGATCCTTCGCAAACTGGCATATCTCCAAAACGCGCCACGTGCCCAATAAAATTTCCTTCAAAAACGGATTGATAAAAATAAAAAGCTTCTTCCGTATTCCCATTAAAATTAAGATAAGTGCTTGTTCGTGCCATAAAAAATCTCCTCTTTTTTTATTCTATAATGAATGATTTTATATTTTTTTCCAGCTGGTAATATTTTTAGGCTATGCGCAAATAAAAAAAACAATTCATCAAAAGAAAGAAAATGTACAATAAACTTGACATCAAGAGTGTACAGTCTATTATACATTGCAAACGAGGAGGAGGAGGAGGAAAAATGCCACGAATTATTGGAACAATCAATCTCAGTAATCACATTCAAAATTTGCGCAATGAAAAAAAAATCACTCAGCAAGAGCTTGCTGAGGCAGTGAGTGTAACAAGGGCCACTATTATTGCTCTAGAAAAAGGGAGCTATAACCCTTCACTGGAATTGGCTTTTAGACTCGCAAAATTTTTTAAAAAACGTGTTGACGAAATTTTTTATGAACAAAAAGGAGCATCTCATGAATAAAACAATTCGACTGATTCAAAACTATCTCTTATTGAGCCTACCCCTTGTTGTGATGTGCATGATATGGGGAGAATTTTCACCAGAGCAAAATCATTCAAAGTACTCAACTCTACAAAAAATGATTTGGGAAATTTTATCTTATAATCTCATGTTCTGGTTTGCAGTCCTTATTCTTTTTCTCTTCATTCTTGTTTTTAATAAACAATCAAGAGAGATGACCTTAACAAGACTCGCGAATATAAAAGAACGTGATGAAAGAGAAGAAATTATAACAGGAAAAGCTTCAAAAATGACCTACATATCTTCACTGAGTCTTCTTATTTTATTTTTATTTCTCTCAATTTTTACAATAAATATTCATCGTGTCCCCAAAGAGCAAGCAATCAATGGAAAGACCGGCTCAGTGAGTATTGGACTTCATTTTAATTTTTTTGATAGTCCACAAGTCAAAACTAACACAAATGGAGAAATCATTTTCGAGTCAAAAGATATTCCACTCTCTAAATCTGCGATCATTCTTGTTTTAATCGCTTGGCAACTCATGACTTTTAACTTAGCGGCTCGCAAAGAAAGTCTTGTTTAAAATTTAACGCCACACGATTAATCTTTTGAGTCGTTTTTATGATGAGTGACTCTTTCAATTGAGTTAATCGGATACCCACTCTCACTTATTTTATTCAACAAATAAGTGAGGGTTTCCTCGCTCAAATGACTTTGCCGAGACATAATCCAAAGATATTTACCACTTGGCACTCCGATGATAGTCCAGGAATAATCCTCTGCAACATCTAAAACTAAATAATCAAATTTTAGAGGCCATAGTGGACTGACTTTCCAATAAGCATTTGTCTTTTCATCGACAACCCATCCTTTTTGAGGAATCTTTTTCAAAGGTCCATTGAGACTATTTTGATTAAATGAAAAATCAATATCAATTCTATTTTTTTTATCATTATAACGATATTCCTCAATGCCATTGTAAACATTCTTCTCAAGGGGAGTGAATCGTCCCGCAATGACATACCATTTTCCCATAAATTTTTTTATATCAACATAGTTAGCAGTTTTTCTAAAATTCATGTGATTACATCCTGAAATTAAAAGTAAAAAAAATATATATCTCATTTAAAATCCTTATTTATTTTATCATACAGTTGAGTGATTTTATTCTCTTTCTTTTTAGTGAGTAGAGGAATTTAATTGCCCACAAGCTGCCAGCACATCATCCCCCTTAGTCCCTCTAATTAAAGTTGGAATTTTATAGCTATCTAAAACGTCTTTAAAATGAATCACTTTTTCAATAGCAGGTCTTTGATAATTACTTCCCGGAAATGGATTAAAAGGAATAAGATTGATATACGCCGGCTTTCCTTTTAAGAGCTTTCCGACTTCATGAGCATCTTGAGTATTATCATTAAAATTATCAATAAGAAGATATTCATAAATAATAAATTGTTTTTTATTAAGAGGAATTTCATCAATATATTTTAAGACTTCTGCTAAAGGATATTTTTTATTAATAGGAATCAATTCATTTCTTTTGGTCTCAAAAGGTGAATGCAAAGAAAGCGCAAGATTCACTCCTGGAATTTCCTCACTCCATCTTTTTAAACCTGGCAGATAGCCCGACGTGGAAATGGTAATTTTTTGAGTGCCAATAGAGGTGCCAAACTGAGAAAGAAATATTTCACAAGCTTTCTTAACGGCATCAAAATTATGCAGCGGTTCTCCCTGCCCCATGAAAACAATATTGAGAATTCTTACTTCTTGCGGTCTATGAATCTCTAACCACCTCCAGACTTCTAAAAACTGTCCGACAATTTCAAACGTTGCTAGATGTCTTTTAAGTCCTTGCGTTCCCGTATAACAAAAAGAACAATTCATCGCACATCCCACCTGAGAAGAAACACAAAGAGAATACTTATTATGAAAAGGAATGAGGACCGTTTCAATTTTATGGTGATCTTGCAACTCAAAAAGAAATTTCACTGTGCCGTCTTCACTTTCAGATACGGTATGAATGATTGGCAAACTAAAATCAAACTCTCTTGCAATAAATGCCATTGCCTCTTTAGAGATATTTTCCTGACATGACGCTTTTTTCTTTTGCTTATAATGCCAATTATAAAGAACCCTAGGGACTTTTGCATTTAAATTATTTTGCGCAATCAGTGCGCCTAGTTCATCAAAGGTTAAATCATAGAAAAATTTTTTCATTATTTCAGGTCCTCTCCTGCGGCAAAAGCACTCGCCCAACACCACTGAAAATTATGCCCTCCAAGTTGCCCCGTGACATCAAGAACTTCGCCAATAAAATAAAGACCTTTTTGCAAATCACTCTCCATGGTTTTAGAAGAAATCTTACTCGTACAAATGCCTCCTCGCGTCACTTCGGCTTTGCGAAAGCCCTCAGTTCCTTCAGGGATAATCTTCATCGAATGAATCTCTCGCTCAATTTTCATTCGCATTTCTTTTGTCAGTTCTGCTATGCGAATAACAGGATCAACTTTAATTCGTTGTAAAAAAACATGCACAAAACTATTGGGAAATATTTTTTTAAGAGCTGTGCTCAGTTGTAATGAACCCACTGTTTTTTTTAAAATATCTTCTACCGATTGATTAGGTAAAAAATTAAGAGTGATGGCATCTCCATGATTCCAAAAAAGAGAAGTCTTTAAAATGGCAGGCCCACTTAAGCCTTTATGAGTAAAAAGAACATTTTCTTCGACATAATGCCCATTACACGTAATCCCTACGAGAAAAGCATTTCCAGCAAGTTCCGCAAAGCCCGCTATTTTAAAAGGCACTAGAGCGGGCTGTGTTGGAATAATTTTATGGCCCATTTTTTTTGCCAGCACATATCCAAAATCAGAAGCACCTATTTCAGGAAGCACAATTCCACCGGTTGCAACAACCAGTTTAGGAGCAATTATTTTGATGCTCTTATTAAATATATGAAACCCATCCTCTTGCTTTTCAACTTGCAAATCAGATTGTTCTAAAAGAAGTTTTATATTGGGTTTATCAATAAGACTAAGAAGCATTTTATTAATATCTTTCGCAGATCTGGCGCAAAATAATTTGCCATGAGATCTTTGCTCAAAAGGAATACCCGCCCTTTCGACCAGATCAATAAAGTCCTGAGGCTGGTAACGAGATAAGGCTGATTTAACAAAATGAGGATTAGAGCACCAATAATCTTTAGGGTCAGAGCCATAGCGGTTGGTAAAATTACATTTTCCCCCTCCTGAAATAATAATTTTTCGCCCCACTTGTTTGTTATGATCCAGAAGATAAACTTTTTTTCCGTTTTGCGCACAATGGTACGCCGCCATCATCCCCGATGCCCCTGCTCCAATAATGACAATATCTGCTTTTATCATGAGTAACTTTATCCGAAATATCTCAGTGACCGTCAATCTCTTCTGTGTTCTAATCAAAAAATATATGAAACCACTACTGCGCGGACATTTTCATCAAGCTATGTTTTTTATCGCCTTAGGTGGTCTCATTCCCCTTTTGCTGCGCTGTCACAATAAACTCGAATACATTGCCATCAGTATTTACAGTCTCTGTGCTCTCGCTATGTTTGGCATTAGCTCCCTTTATCACCGCATTCACTGGAATCCCAAGCAAAGACTGCTGTGGAAAAAATTAGATCACGCTGGCATTTATCTCATGATTGCGGGCTCCGTCACTCCGATTGCTCTTCTTGGCTTAGGAAATCCTAGTTCACAAAAAATACTTTTCATTTTTTGGGGTATTGCGCTATTAGGAATTTTGCAGTCACTTTTTTTTTGTGAATATGCCCAAACTGCTGAGTGCTTTTTTCTATCTTGTGGCAGGCTATATGATTACGCCCTATCTTACAGAAATAAACCAGCAAATTGGTTCACAAAATATTCTCTTTATTATTTTAGGGGGTATCTGTTATTCCCTCGGTGCTCTTTGCTATGGATTTAAATGGCCCAAGCTTGTTCCTCATGTTTTAGGCTATCATGAGGTCTTTCATCTTTTTGTGAATTTTGGAGCAGCCTTTCATTTCCTCGTCATTCATTCGCTTATTCATTCTTAGCTAAGTATTTTTTTCTTTGCTCAATACTTAACTTTTCTATCGCGTAACGAAGCATCGTTCGTGGCATTTTATTTTTATGTTTTGTTAAAAATTGATGCAGTCGTTGCATATCTTTTTTTCCGACTTCTCGAAGCATCCACCCCGAAGCCTTATGAATGAGGTCTTCATGATCTGTTAAAACTTTTTGACATAAGAGCAACGTATCTTTGAAATCATTTTGTCTGATAAAACCTTGAGTTGTCATCAGAGCTAAACGTCTATCCCACAAAGACTTTGATTCAATCCACTTAAAAAGAATCGCTCTCTCTCGTTTCAAAAAATAAATGCCGAGTATCGATCCTGCGGTAATATCGATAAGATCCCAATTATTGAGGTACTTTTTATTTTTAAGATAAAATCGAACAAGTCGCTCTTGTTTTTGCGGATCATTGTCTTTAAGAGCTTTTTTGAATTGATTGATACAAATAATAAAACCAAAAACTCGCTCTTCATGGATTGGAGATTGCACAAAGCAGGCTATTTCTTTTAATGATAAATGCTTTGCCTTCCTCGCGACGTTGCGTATATGGGGCACCGGTATCCCGACAAAAAGGTCACCTTCTCCATATTCACCAGGAGCTGTTTTAAAAAACCTTGCTGATCCTTGAGCTCTTTGATGAGACGCTTTTTCATAAAGATTTTTTTTCAAATCATCAACGGACAAATGCATGTTTATTTTTGTGAATCTCGGTACTTCATTTGAAGCCCTTTAAGAAAGTTACGCAAAACCTGATCCTTGCATTCGCGGTAATTAGGGTGATCGATTTTTCGAAAAAAAGCACTGAGTTCGTGTTTACTCATCGGCATCTGAGCCTGTTCCATCATTGCTAAGATATCATCTGATTTTAAGTTCAGAGCGATACTCATTTTTTTAAAGATAATATTATTGGTGAGTTTTTTCTCATGGATAACACTCACTCCTTCTTGTTTGCCTCGCTTAAAGCAAATAAAGCCATTTAAAAATTGTGCTAACTCATTATCCTTGCACTCTATAAAATCGGGATCTTCGTCTCGCTTAAGCCAAGAAGTCACTTTCTTCTGCTCTATGACAATATCCACC
>CAYQEW010000039.1:0-12845 GCA_964416605.1 uncultured Bacteriovoracaceae bacterium
AAAGCTTTTTCTCCAGGTAAAATAGTTTGTTTATTATTTTTTACTTTAAGCATTTCTTCACTGAGAATTTTTAAACCGAGTGAGAGAGTCTCTCTAAATTTTTCTTCTTCGATACGCAAAAAGTTTTGTGCCATTTCGGTATTCTTCACATTTTCCGGAAAGCATTCTCCTAGGATTTCAAAAACCGTTGGAACGAGTTCAAAGAGAACCGGTTTCGTAAAACCCAGTTCGTTCATATGGCGAACGGCACGTCTTATAATACGTCTTAAAACATAGCCGCGTCCTTCATTGCTAGGAATAACCCCATCGGTAATGAGCATCGTGGTGGAGCGAATATGATCGGCGACCACGCGAAAACTCGCTTGATATTTTTCATCGCTATAAGATTTGCCACTCATGGTTTCTAGTTTTTTAATGATGGGTTGAAATAAATCAGTGTCGTAGTTCCAATAAACACCTTGCATAATGGCAGCAATACGCTCAAGCCCAGCCCCTGTATCCACCGACGGCTTAGGAAGATTAATTCTACCTTCAGGAGTTTGCTCAAATTGCATAAAAACGAGATTCCAAATTTCGACAAAACGACCTTCGTCTAAAACGGGAATCGCTGGTAATGTTTCAAGAGCCGCAAAGTCCGGGCCGCGATCATAATAGATTTCTGTGCATGGGCCGCAGGGACCTAAATCGCCCATTGACCAAAAATTGTCCTTATCGCCGAGACGATGAATTTGACTCATCGGTAAGCCTTCTTGCTCATGCCAGATTTTTTCTGCTTCATCATCGGATTCATGGACGGTGACATAAAGTTTTTCTTTGGGAAGTTTTAATTCGGTGGTGAGAAATTCCCAAGCAAAGGCAATGGCTTCTTTTTTGAAATAATCACCAAAAGAAAAATTGCCGAGCATCTCAAAAAAAGTATGGTGACGAGCCGTAAAGCCCACATTTTCTAAATCATTATGTTTACCACCTGCACGCACACATTTTTGAGTTGTGACAGCGCGGCGATTCGTCGGAGTTAATTTTCCGGTAAAATAATCTTTAAATTGATTCATCCCAGCATTGGCAAAAAGCAAAGTAGGATCATTATGAGGAATAAGAGAAGAAGAGGGATGAGGTTGGTGATTTTTTTTACTGTAAAATTCTAAAAATTTACGTCTAATTTCTGATGATTTCATAATTACTTACCTTGGATTTAATTTGGTAGAATAATACATTAAAAAGAAGGAAGTTTAAACAGGGATAAATTGACGGAACTTTTTACGATCATTGGAGATTGATTGGCATTTTTGACGATTAAAACAGTTGAATAACTCGTCAAAAAAAGGTATAATGGAAGAATGACGATAGCCAAAGGTGTTAAACAAAAAATATTGCAATCAAAGGAAGGAGAAGTCATTACCTACAACGATTTTGCTTATCTGCAAAACTTCAATGCCATTTCCCTTGTCTTAAGCCGCCTTGTGAAAGAGGGAGTCATACGAAGATTAGAGAAAGGAAAATACTATAGGCCCATCAAGAGCAAGTTTGGGGGGCGAGGCCCAAGTGAATCCCAGCTCGTCAAAAACCTTGCTGATAAGGGGTATATTTCAGGAAGTGCTGCTTATAACAAATTAGGAATCACGACTCAGGTACCCAATGAGATCATCATCATTGGCAAAAAATATAATCGAACAACAAAAGTTGGGAACCTCGTTGTCAAATATAAGAAACGAGAGGGAAGTTTTAATAATAAAAATATAAAATACCTTCAAATTCTTGACGCTATAAAAGATATCAAAAAAATTGCTGGTTCAAACGTCAATCAATCTCTAGAGAAAATTATTTCCATTATTAAAAATATGGATAAAAACGATCAAGGGCGTCTTGTAAAATACGCAGAAAGTTATAAACCAATGGTACGAGCTGTTCTTGGTGCCATTTTAGAACAATTAGGAAATCCTATTTATCGAAACTTGAAACAGACACTTAATCCCCTCACTCAATATAATATTGGAATTAAGACATCCTCTTTGCCTAATATTGAGAACTGGAGAATAGAATGATACTTCATCATAATAAAAAAGATTTTATCGATGCGATTGCAACCGCGTCTCAAAAACTTGGTATTAGAGAAGTGTATATTGAGAAAGATTATTGGGTGACCTATGTTCTTAAAAGTCTTTCAACTTCGGAATATACAAATAAAGTTGTTTTTAAAGGAGGTACCTCTCTTTCAAAAGCTCATCAATTGATTAAAAGATTTTCTGAAGACGTTGATCTCGCTCTTCTCCTTGATGGAACTGAAACCGGTGGTCAAGTTAAAGCACTCATAAAAAATATTGAAGCAAAGTTAATGTCTTCACCGTTTGAAGAAAACAAAGCACATCCTGTCAAAAGCAAAGGATCAAAATTTAGAAAAACTGCTCATGCTTATCCACGCTTGATTCAATCAAATGATTTTGGCTATGCTTATGATCATCTTGTTTTAGAAATCAATTCATTTGCTAATCCTACTCCCTATAAAAGAATGAAAATATCTTCAATGATTGCTCAGTTTATTCAAAGCATTGATAAAAAAATGATTACTGAGTATGAACTGCAAGATTTTGAAGTTAATGTTCTCGACATAAAGCGAACTTTTACTGAAAAATTGATTGGACTTGTTCGTGCTGGATATGAAGCAAATCCTCTCACATCACTTGAAGAGCGCATTCGCCATATTTATGATCTTCATCAACTTCTGGCAACTGAAGAGATTAAAACTTTTCTTGATGATGGCCTGAAACCAATGATCGAAGTAGTGAGAGAGGATGATCGTAAAAATACAGAATTCCAAGGTGCTTGGATGGAGAAAAAAATGGCTGACTCACTTCTTTTTAAAAAAACCAATGAAGTGATGCAAAATCTAACGGTACATTATCAAGATAATTTTTCATCACTTGTTTATGGCGAACTTCCACCAGTAAGTGATCTCATTACAACGATCAAGAAGATTGCTGGCAAAATGTAGATTGCCCCCAGTTTGTTTAGTGTTTAGTGTTTAGTGTTTTTGGAGAAGTTGTTTGATATCGCCAAGAGAATGATTTTTACTTAAGAAATAGCGCAAAATTTTTTGCTCTAGTTTTTGGCGCACCAGAGGTTCTAAATCATCTCTCTCCCATTTAGCCGCAAATCGTTTGGTAAAAATATTTTTCATTTGTTCAAGGGGATCATAACCCAAATCGTGGGCCATAATTTTAAGATCGCTCATCTCGAGTGAAAGTCGTTCTTCTTTGGCTTTATAGAGAATCATCGTGAAGTTGTAACCCTTGCGAAGCCAGTATTTGACGCGCATTTCGGTATAATTATTTTCTTGATAGAATTTTTTCTTTTCGAGTTCTTGAAGACAAGCCTCAATCTCATCACTTGAAAAACCTTTAGCCTGAAATTTTTGAGTGAGAGAAAAACGAGAGTAATCTTTTTTGGAAAGTAATTTTACAAGGCCGAGATAAAGTTCTTTGTTGACTTCGTTTATCTCGGCACTCATGAACTATTGAACCGTTGGTGTGCTAGGGGCTTTCGCCGCAGTTGTTGTTTTAGTCGCTTCTTTTACTTCTTTGGTTGCTTTTGTCGCAGTTGTTGTTTCAGCTTCATCGAGCAGTCCATTTGCTTTAAGCACTTCTTGTTTAATTTCATTCATCAGTTTTGGATTATCGAGAAGGTATTTCTTCACATTTTCTCTTCCCTGACCGATTTTTTCATCTTTATAAGAGTACCATGCACCAGCCTTATTGATAATTTTTTGCTCGCTGGCAAGATCGACGAGATCGCCTTCGGCAGAAATACCTGCTCCGTACATAATATCAAATTCAATTTCTTTAAAAGGAGGAGCCACTTTGTTTTTTACGACTTTTACTTTCGTGCGGTTACCGACCACATTATCGCCTTCTTTAATGGCGCCGATACGACGAATATCAAGTCTTAAAGAAGCGTAGAATTTAAGGGCATTTCCACCAGTCGTTGTTTCAGGATTCCCAAACATCACGCCAATTTTCATACGAAGTTGGTTAATGAAAATCACGGTACAGTTTGATCGTGAAATGGAGCCAGTGAGTTTTCTTAGAGCTTGAGACATTAAACGAGCTTGTAATCCCATGTGAGAGTCGCCCATTTCGCCTTCTAGTTCAGCCTTTGGAGTAAGGGCAGCGACAGAGTCAACGATCAAAAGATCTACTGCACCAGAGCGCACGAGCATATCTGTGATTTCTAAAGCTTGTTCTCCACTATCTGGTTGAGAAACGAGAGTATTAGGAATATCGACACCTAGTTTTGAAGCATAGTTTGTATCAAGAGCGTGCTCCGCATCGACGAAAGCGACAGTTCCGCCTTGTCTTTGGCATTCTGCTGCAATGTGAAGAGTAAGCGTTGTCTTACCAGATGATTCAGGCCCAAAAATTTCAATGATTCTTCCTTTAGGAACTCCGCCGACGCCAATAGCAAGATCTAGCCCAAGGCAGCCTGTAGGAATAACAGGAATTTTTTCTTTATTATCGTTATCAAGTTTCATGATCGCGCCTTTACCAAATTGTTTTTCAATTGTGGCAAGAGCCATTTCTAAAGCTTTTTTCTTGTTGCTGTCTGTGATCGGTGTTTGGTTTTGTAAACTCATCTCGCTCTCCTTATTTGATTATTGTTCATAACATTTTTTTTTGTTACTTGCCTTCATTTTTGCAACTTACGGAAAATGTACGGCTTTCTTAAGGTTATGTAATTTTATTCAATAACGCAAGAGGGGGGAAAAATATTTTATCAATAAATAAATTTGAGCGGCAAAAACCCCTGCCAAAAGATCGTCGGCAATAGTGCCAAAGGAGTGTTTGACGTTTTTATCAATAAAAGAAATAGGGCCTGGTTTAAAGATATCAAAGAGGCGAAAGAGAATAAAAAGAATAAAAATGCCGAGCAAATTATGCGGCTTACAGATAAACCAAGCTACCGCGAGACCTAAATACTCATCAATCACAATCCAAGAAGGATCGTGGAGGGATTCATTTTTTTCGATGTACTCTACGGCGTAAAGAGCCATGATAAAAATAAGCAGATTCACACTGACAAAGAGCAAATCATCTTTGGCTAAAAAGAAGAGAATAGGAAGCGAAATAAGAGAGCCCCAAGTTCCGGGAGCCCATGAAATATTGCCTACGAGCATAGAGCAAAATAACTTTGCACATTTTATTTTTTTTTGATTTTGCTCTTTCATGCTGGGTAGGTTATATCATTTGCCTATGAATGAAAATAAGCCAAATTTACAACTTCATTGGGACGCTCTTGATATCGTCATCAATGGTAAATCGGCACTGGATAGTGAATACTACGCGACTTATTTTGATTCAGAAGCAGATGTCGTCGATTTTCTGGCGGGCTACGGATTTAATCTCAATGATCCGATTCAAGCAGCCGAACTTTTTGGAAGTTTTCAAGAAGCACTGGATTTTATCGGGCGTCATTTTCTCAAAAAAAGTAATCCTGATGGTGTGGATTTAGAAATTCCGAGTAGCTTTTTACAGATCACTCACGTTAAAGAATTATTTTTCAAAACCGATGATAAAAATAAAAATAATTCCAATGAAGAGCTTTGGGCGCGCACCATCTTAAAAGTCATGCATATTATTTTGCATATGGATAAAGACCTTCGTCAGCGTTATTTCTCTGAAATCCAACAACAGGTTTTTGATCGTTTTTACAAAAAATTGCACCGCGAAGAAGGAAGACTTTATTTACAAGATGACAGTGGCAATAAAATAGAACTCGCTGATTTTCAAACCAAAGCCAGAAAAAATCGCGAAAGTATTATTATAAAACTTCTGCACAAAAAAGAAAATGTGGCAGAAGAACTTTTTGATCGTATTGGTATTCGTTTTGTGACAAAAAATAAAGTGGATATTTTGCGAGTGATCGATTTTCTGATTAGTAATTATATTATTACCGTACAAAATATTAAGCCCAGTCGTTCTCAAAATAGTTTATTTGATTTAGATGCCATTAAAAAATTTGTGAATTCGGATGAACTGCAAGAAGAAGATGTGAATGATTTTATCGAAAAATCACTGGAGAATTTAGCGGGTGGAAATGCGGGGAATGATTATTCAAGCCGTGAGTATCGCGCGATTCATTTTACTTGCAGACAACTCATTAATTATAAAAATCCATTGGTGGAACAGATCAAAAAAATAAGAAAAATGGCGAGCGCGGAAAAAACCGGTCTCTCTCAAGAAATTTTGAATTTAGATACGTCTCATATCACGAGAGATTTGCGTTTCTTCTATCCTTTTGAAATTCAAATCACCGATGAACGAAGCCATATTGCCAATTCGATCGGAGAGTCATCTCACGAAGAGTATAAAAAAGCGCAGAAGAAAGCGGCGATGGAGCGACTTTTTAAACCTTTCTTTTTCCCATCAGAAAATTTTCAATAATCACATTCACTTTATCTGGAAAATCAACTTGCGGCACATGACTGCCTTTCTTGATTTTAACAAGCTTGGCATGAGGTAAGTTGTGGGCAAGCAGCGTTTGCAGATGAGGAGGGATCACGAGGTCTTTATCCCCTTCAATAATAAGAGTCTTGGCTTTGATATCGCTTACGTGAGAAATAATATCATGGTGTGAGAATTCTTCAAACATTTGAAAAAAAAGCTTGGGCCCCAGAATGCCGATATTGCGCAGGTATTCTTTGACAAAAACATCGCTGGTCTGTTCAGGATTAAAACCACCACGGCGAATCATGAGGCGGATCAGTGGATTTTTTTCCGAGTGCTTCCAAAGTTTATCCACGGTACTTGGAAATTTTTCCGCAATTTTTTTGAGAACAGGCTGCACCGTTTCCATGAGATTGTTGTCGAACATCACGGATTTGACGGGAAGAACCGTTCCATTAATGAGCACTAATTGATGAGTTAATTCGGGATAGAGTTTAGCAAATTCCAAACTGACATTAACGCCCATGGAATGCCCAAGCAAAATCACTTTTTTGCGTTTGAGCACGTCGACAATTTTTTTGATATCCAGAGCAATATTATGAAAGGTCACATCCTTAAGAGCACCGTTTTGATGATGGGCAAAATGCCCACGATAATTATGACAGATAATGGGAAAACCTTTTTCATGAAAATAATCAATTTGTTTTTGCCAGTGCTGATTGCTGCACACTAGGCCGTAATTAAAGAGCAGGGCAGGTGGCCCCTCTTTATTGATGGGGAAATTATACCAAAACTCAATTTCAAAATTGTCAGAGGTGATAAAAGATTTTTTGCGGAAACCAGTTTTTTGCATAGATGGTAGTTGAGTATCATAGAAAAAGAGGTTTCGCTAGGTTTCAACAAATCAGCCCAGTAAAAAAATATGACAAGGCTTTACATTTGAGGGTTAAAAAAGCTTTATAAATTTATAACGCGGAGTTATGATAATTTCACTTAAGAGTTTACCTACGCTCTTTTTTTATTTGAGTTTCTCTCTTTTACTTCAACCTCGTATTGCCCTAATCCTGCAAGATCAAGAGTATAATCATAATAAAGTTTCATCATTGTTTTAGGTGCTGTATTTAAAGCATCGATATATTTTAAAACAACATCCATACTTATTACTCTGCGCCCATTTTCAATATCACTAATAAACTGTGAGGTTTTTTTTATTTCTATTGCTAAATGATTTTGAGTCAATCCTGCCATCTCTCGAAACATCTTCATTGCTTGAGGAAGGGCAATTTTTCCAGCCATTTGCGCAATTAATTTTCTATTGTTTTCCACGTTTATTCCTTTCAATATTTATGTTTTGTTATCTCAACAACAACTATGCCATTTGAACTTTCAGTATAAATGACACGCCAAGCGTAATTAAGTCTAAACGATCTTTGACCTTTTCTTTTTCCAATCAAGGCTTCGTCTCTATTTCCTCTCATCTTGCGAAAAACATCGATACCTTCCATTTCAATAACTCGAATACAAAGCTCAAACTTCCTCAGGATTTCGATGGGTATTTTATTTAATTCTTTTTCTTTTACCTTAATATATACTTTTTTAAATAGTACCATTTGAAATGATTCTCCGCAACTCGAGAATGTCCCATCTCGAGTTTTGCTCGTACCATGAATCATTACTTAGTTATTCTGAATGTTTCCTTTTTGAATTAAAATTTCATTTATGACAAGGCTTTACATTTAAGGGTTATGAAAGAGGTCTATTAAAAAAAATAAGAGCGAAGTTTGTGAATGCTCCGGCATCTCAAGCATTGCCTAAAGATGCATCAGCCGTACAACGCATGAAATATGATCTTTGCCAAAAATTTGTTATTTATCTTGAAGAAAGTGGTATTTCTCAAAGAGAATTAGCTCAAAAACTTAAAGTAAGTGAAACCATTGTGAGTAGGCTTCTTCATTATCATATTGAGGATTTTACCATTGATCGTTTAATCAATTACACGGAGATACTTTTTTTAAATGCAAAATTTAGGCTTGATATTGCGGTGTGATTTCCACCGTACCTTTTATTTGCGCGCTATTTAGTTGATCCTGAAGAGCATATTTAGCGAAAACTTTCGGAGGCATTTTCAAAGCTTCTGCAAAATTTTTAGCTCGCGCGACACTTACAATTTTTCTTTTTTTTTCGATATTACAGAGTTCTTGCTTACTTATTTTTAAAACCTTCGCGAGATTCACTTGGCTGTATTCATTTGCCATTCTCCATGAATAAAGCATTTCACCAAAACCAATGGGCCCAGTGATTTCTCTTATTGCTTGTTTTGCTCTTTTAGTAGTCATGATGATTTATCTCCAATACTTCAATAATATTTCTATTTGAGTCACTTATCTTGGAAATCAAATATCCTTACCAAGTATACTATATTAGTATACTTTTATCCATAATTTATTATGATTATTCATATTCCAAGCAAGGGGATTTATGCAAAGTGCCAATGCAAAGAAAATTGTTAACGATGAATGATCTAGTTAATGGTAAGACCAAATCTCTCGATCGCAACGAGGATAGGTTGGAGAGATTAAAAAAAAAAGAAGTGAAGATGTTTTGAGTGTGATCACTGATCCCTTGTAATAGACTGTTGAGAATTAGCTCTGGGGTAATCTTATTTCAATCTTTCTAAAAATTCTTGATAGGTTTTTTCGGCTTTTTCTTGTTCGCACCAACGCTCAATTGATCGTAGTTTTACTGGATGCTTTTGAGCTACTAGCACCGCTTAATCGAGGCATTCTCGGGCATTAAAATAAATATAGCTTCTTTATTTTTTCGACGAGGCCGTCTTCTATTGGAAAACATTTTTTCTCGTTCGTTTAAAGGAATTGCTTCATAAAAAATCTCAATAAGTTCTTTTATCTTTTTAACTACTCCAAGCTTGGGATTAAAAGTATAAAGTCTTACGGTTCCAATTTTTTTACTGATTAAAATTCCCCCTAATTCAAATTTATCGAGTTGTTTTTGAATTTGGCTAAGGGCAATACTCATGTCTTTTGAAATGCCCGTTGCGTAAGCTTCATTCTCACTAATCTCGCCGAAATCAGTAACTTATTAAATATGGAGCTACTGTCAGATCGAAACTAAGCCTTTACAAAAAAAGACAAGTTTTTCACTGATCATTCCATAAAAAATATCGATTGATTATATTGGGATCAAAAGTAGTCGGATCATAAAACCCACCCAGCCATGCTAGTAATTCTTTTTTTCTCGCAGTATTTTTTCCGGCCAGTGTGGATTTTAACTCTTCAAAACCATAAATGCCGCCACAATCTTCCGGAGGACAAGCATTTTCACCACCAATACACACCGGGTAGTTTCTATCTGGATCATACTCTAGAACCTTAGAGATTTTAACTTCATGTTTCCAGCCATCACCAAAATCGTAAGTATAAATAAATTTTTTGCTATCGCCTAAAACATCGCAAAGCCTAACCCCCTCATTGCTGATCGTGCCGATACATTCTAGGGCAGTTTCACTATCGGAATAGATTTTTTTATTGATGACAAAATCATGGAGATGGCAATTTTCCCACCCCATACATATTTGAATTAGGAGATTTAATTCTTCGAGTTCGATGAAGTCATGCACTAGAACTTTGCGCCATACCAGTGGCGAGGTATGGAGTAGAGAAATTTTTAATTCAAGTATTTGAGGGGGTTGTTTTGTTTTCATATTTTTTTTTACTTTTTTTGTGAAAGTGCCACAAGTCATGCATCACTGATTTTTCTTCGATTACTGTTTTCTGCTCTTAATTTTTCATGTTCAGGCTGCAAATTTAATAAGAGGCTTTCCTTCAAGTGTCGTAATGATTTTTAAAAGAATTTCCAAGGAGACACTGTTTTCTCCATGGTGGGCGATGCGATTAATGCGACTTCTAGAGGTTCCAATTTGCTTGGCAATTTGCTCGTGAGAGAGCATTGAGCTCATAATTAATTGGGCTGATTTTAAATAGAGCCTTGCCTTTAGTTCCATAATATAAGTGTCTGCATCGGACAATCCAAGGTCTTTTGCTAGTTTTTTGGTGCTTTTACTGATTTTCATAAATATTTCTTTTTTGGTCTTACTATCAAGGCTTTTTATAAGCTCGCGAGCTTTCTCATTCCAAATAATAGTTTTCATTTGCCATTCTCCATGAATAAAGCATTTCACCAAAACCAATGGGCCCAGTGATTTCTCTTATTGCTTGTTTTGCTCTTTTAGTAGTCATGATGATTTATCTCCAATACTTCAATAATATTTCTATTTGAGTCACTTATCTTGGAAATCAAATATCCTTACCAAGTATACTATATTAGTATACTTTTATCCATAATTTATTATGATTATTCATATTCCAAGCAAGGGGATTTATGCAAAGTGCCAATGCAAAGAAAATTGTTAACGATGAATGATCTAGTTAATGGTAAGACCAAATCTCTCGATCGCAACGAGGATAGGTTGGAGAGATTAAAAAAAAAAGAAGTGAAGATGTTTTGAGTGTGATCACTGATCCCTTGTAATAGACTGTTGAGAATTAGCTCTGGGGTAATCTTATTTCAATCTTTCTAAAAATTCTTGATAGGTTTTTTCGGCTTTTTCTTGTTCGCACCAACGCTCAATTGATCGTAGTTTTACTGGATGCTTTTGAGCTACTAGCACCGCTTAATCGAGGCATTCTCGGGCATTAAAATAAATATAGCTTCTTTATTTTTTCGACGAGGCCGTCTTCTATTGGAAAACATTTTTTCTCGTTCGTTTAAAGGAATTGCTTCATAAAAAATCTCAATAAGTTCTTTTATCTTTTTAACTACTCCAAGCTTGGGATTAAAAGTATAAAGTCTTACGGTTCCAATTTTTTTACTGATTAAAATTCCCCCTAATTCAAATTTATCGAGTTGTTTTTGAATTTGGCTAAGGGCAATACTCATGTCTTTTGAAATGCCCGTTGCGTAAGCTTCATTCTCACTAATCTCGCCGAAATCAGTAACTTATTAAATATGGAGCTACTGTCAGATCGAAACTAAGCCTTTACAAAAAAAGACAAGTTTTTCACTGATCATTCCATAAAAAATATCGATTGATTATATTGGGATCAAAAGTAGTCGGATCATAAAACCCACCCAGCCATGCTAGTAATTCTTTTTTTCTCGCAGTATTTTTTCCGGCCAGTGTGGATTTTAACTCTTCAAAACCATAAATGCCGCCACAATCTTCCGGAGGACAAGCATTTTCACCACCAATACACACCGGGTAGTTTCTATCTGGATCATACTCTAGAACCTTAGAGATTTTAACTTCATGTTTCCAGCCATCACCAAAATCGTAAGTATAAATAAATTTTTTGCTATCGCCTAAAACATCGCAAAGCCTAACCCCCTCATTGCTGATCGTGCCGATACATTCTAGGGCAGTTTCACTATCGGAATAGATTTTTTTATTGATGACAAAATCATGGAGATGGCAATTTTCCCACCCCATACATATTTGAATTAGGAGATTTAATTCTTCGAGTTCGATGAAGTCATGCACTAGAACTTTGCGCCATACCAGTGGCGAGGTATGGAGTAGAGAAATTTTTAATTCAAGTATTTGAGGGGGTTGTTTTGTTTTCATATTTTTTTTTACTTTTTTTGTGAAAGTGCCACAAGTCATGCATCACTGATTTTTCTTCGATTACTGTTTTCTGCTCTTAATTTTTCATGTTCAGGCTGCAAATTTAATAAGAGGCTTTCCTTCAAGTGTCGTAATGATTTTTAAAAGAATTTCCAAGGAGACACTGTTTTCTCCATGGTGGGCGATGCGATTAATGCGACTTCTAGAGGTTCCAATTTGCTTGGCAATTTGCTCGTGAGAGAGCATTGAGCTCATAATTAATTGGGCTGATTTTAAATAGAGCCTTGCCTTTAGTTCCATAATATAAGTGTCTGCATCGGACAATCCAAGGTCTTTTGCTAGTTTTTTGGTGCTTTTACTGATTTTCATAAATATTTCTTTTTTGGTCTTACTATCAAGGCTTTTTATAAGCTCGCGAGCTTTCTCATTCCAAATAATAGTTTTCATGCTCAAAATTCTCTCTTTGAGCATATGTGCTATTAATAGCACATATGCGTTTTTTTTCCAAGGAGAATCTAGGCAATTTATTTTTTCTAGAATTTAAATTAAATCACTGATTTTTCTTCATCCTCGCCAGTCCCTCTAAGATAAAACTGCGCATGAGTACCTGATAAGGGATTCCTTTAAGCAAAGCAAAGCTTTTGAGTTCGTCGACGACCTCAGGCGGAAGAGAAATGCTTGTGGGCATTTTGCGAGAAATTTTGCGTGCTTTGAGAACAGCTTTTTTATTAAATTCGACTTTGTCATATTCGGGAAGATTTTTTGCG